>JBEKLS010000080.1:0-19187 GCA_050010075.1 Binatus sp. (SeqCode)
CGATGGCCTTGCTCGTTTATCGCAACACCGGTTCCGGCTATCAGCGCTACCTGACTTTGAATGCACCGACGGCGGGTTATGGTTCTGGCGACGCATGGTTTCTCGACGAATCCGTGCGTAAAGCGATCTTCGAAACGCGATGCGGCGGCTCGTCGGGCGATTGTCTTTTCTATCTCGACCTGCGCAAGCGTTCGCTGGAACTGCTCAGCGACGACTACTTTATCGAGGGCACGCCGACCTTCGAGGATATCGACCATGACGGCAACGCAGAGATTTTCGTTCCGGCGCGCGGCCGCGATCGTACAGCTGGCCAGGGCGCAGTGATTCTCCGATGGACCGGCAATACCTATCGGGTATGGTGGCCTAATTGGAAAGCACCGCCGCCCTATGTGATCCATGCTCAGCTGGCTTATGTGGGCGGCGACCACTTAAGGGAAATTGTCGCGGTGCTTGACCCGGGAGCTAACGTTTATAACGGATCGCCTGCACGGCAGCTGGCTGTGTTGAGACTCGTCGCAGGCGAATGGCATCTTGTTGCGAAGACCGCGCTTCCCCCATCCGATGGCATCGCAGACCCCACTATCGAAGATGTGATTCCTGAACGGCGCGGCGCCCGAATTCTACTCTCGGGCTACGATTCGGGCGGTCCCTTCACCTGCCGTTATTCCGATCGCAAGATCACTTGCACGGAGCCGCGCTAATCGGTCAGCGCTCACTCCTAGAACGCTTTCAGGCGTGGGTCGTCAGTTGATACGCATTGGGCGCCTGCTTCTACCTGAGTCGCCATTCGGGCTGCTTCGCAGGCGGGTGCTTTGTCGAATGACTGCGCGTTCGTCCACGCGGGTGCTTTGTCGAATGACTGCGCGTTCGTCCACATGTTGAGCGGCGCGGAGTTATCGGAGCGCGGCGCGCCTATCCACCAGAACCTGGTTTGCGGCGGCAGCATCAGATACCAACCCAAAAGCGCGAGCGCGACGGCAGTGTGTCCTAGTTTCAAAGTTCTAACCTGTCCTTGTAAAAACGATCGAATGAGGTAGTAACAAGCGAAGGTAGCTGCCTCAGTCTCGCCCTGCTGCGACGCCATCACAAGGAAGCGGGATGCGGTTCGGTAGCGACAAGCACCAAAAGAATGGTTTGCGCGAATCAGGAGAAAAAAATTGGATAAAACTTCAGGCGAGTATCATTTCACGCGGCTGGAGACCGTCGTCTTCGGCGTCGGCAAAACCGAGGCGCTCGGCCGCGAATTGTCGCGGCGAGGAGCCAAGCGCGCGCTGATCGTAACCGGGAAGACGCTCGGCCGCTCGAAACTGCTCGACAAGGTGAAGAGCGCCGCCGGCGAGGCGCTGGCCGGCGTGTTCACCGGTGCCGCGCAGCATGTGCCGTCGCAAACCGTCACCGACCTCGTCGCAGAGGCGCGGCGCGTCGGCGCCGATGCGATGGTGAGTTTCGGCGGCGGCAGTCCGATCGACACCGTGAAGAACGCGGCGTGGCAGTTGATGGGCGGGCGTGGCGGCGGCCGCATCATCGATTTCGCCGATGCGGCCAAGGACGCGGCGGGCGGCGGCGCGATTCTGCATATCGCGATACCGACCACCTTGTCGGCGGGCGAGTTCACTCCCGCCGGAGGCGTCACCGACGAATCGACCAAAGTGAAAGGCGGAGTCGCCGACCCGCGCCTGCAAGCCAGGGTCGTAATATTGGATCCCGCGCTGACGGTCGAGACGCCGGCGTGGCTGTGGGCGTCGACCGGGATGCGCGCGCTCGATCACGCGGTTGAAGGTTCATACTCGACGCGGCATCAGCTGGTCACCGACACGCTGGCGGCCAAAGCTATTGCGCTCCTCAACGCGCATCTGCTGCCTTCCCTGCAAACGCATGGCGACGATGAACTCGAGCATCGTTTGCAGTGCCAGCTCGCCGCATGGCTGTCGATTTTCGGCATGTCGAATACTCGCGGCGGAGTCTCGCATGCGCTGGGGCATCAGATTGGTCCGATGTGGAACGTCCCGCACGGCGTCACGTCATGCATCACGCTGCCGCATGTGATGCGCTTCATGGCGGGAGTCGCGGCCGATCGCTTCGCGCCTATCGCGGAGGGATTCGACGTGCGCTTCGACGCGCGTAGTCCGCATTCGTCGGCGATGGAATGCGCCGAACGCACGGCCAGGTTCATCGGCAAGTTCGAGGTGCCGTCGCGGCTGCGCGACGTCGGCGTGCCGCGCGAGGAAATTTCGCGAATAGCCGGGACAGTGCTCGAGGAGGTGAAGCGGGCGAACACGGTCGGCACAGAGGTGACGCTCGAGCAGTTGGTGGGAATCCTCGACGCCGCGTATTGAGAGCCTGCGATAGCAATAACCTTGAACCGACTGGATAACTGGAGGAACGAGGATGATTAAACTGTACGGGTCGGCGATGTCACGCGCTGCTCGAAGCCTGTGGGCGCTGGAGGAAGCGGGGGTCAAATACGAGCAGGTGCTGGTGGCATTTTCAGGCGAGACGCGATCGCCCGGGTACCTGAAGATAAATCCGAACGGGCATGTGCCCGCGCTCGACGACAACGGGACGATTATCTGGGAGTCGATGGCAATAAATCTGTATGTCGCGGAGAAATATGCTAAGGCGCTCTGGCCGTCGACGATCGAGAGTCGCGGCGCGTGCTACCAGTGGAGCTTTTGGGGAATGACCGAAGTGGAAACGCCGCTGCTGAACGTCTTCCAGCATCGAATGATCCTGCCCAAGGATCAGCGCGACGAAAAGATCGCGCAGGCCGGCGTCGAAACGCTGAAGACACCGCTGAAGGTGCTCGACGACCATCTGCGCAAGTCCGAGTACCTGCTTGGCAAGGGATTCACGATCGCGGATCTGAACGTAGCGTCGGTGATCGGCCTCGCGCAGATGCTCCAGTTGGATCTCTCGGCGACACCGGCGGCGGTTGCGTGGTTGCAGAAGTGCCTCGAACGTCCGGCGAATCAGAGGGTCAGTGCGATGAAATAGCTTGGAGCAGCAAATCTGACGTGCGGTGAATTTTCATCAGCCATATTGACTTTGCGCGCCCCGGCTGTAGCTTTCATATCTGTAGAGTAGTCGGCTTGGCTTGTGCCCGTCGCGCGGCCGACGAGTGGTGCAAGGAGCAGGGCGGGAGTGGCGATGATTACGGGGGAGTTTTTCACGGGTTCCGCGGACATTTGCGATGAGGCCGGGGTGGTCTGATGCCCGCATGCAGGCAATGCGGCAAAGATAACCCGGAGGGCACCGTATTCTGCGGATATTGTGCGACTCCGCTGGCGCGGCCGGGAAATAATCCCAGCTCGCCGCCGCCGCCGAAGCCAACTGGCAATCCGGTTCCTCCGCCGTCGACGCGCAGCTCGTCGCCGCCACCGAAAGCCTCGCCGCCGCCAAACCCGTTCAAGCCTGAGATTCGTACGCCTATCATTCACTCGGCGCAGTCACCACCGCCACCCCCGATCGACTTTGGCGGGAACAACGCCAAGGCCAAGACGAGCGGCGGCGGCGGATTCGAACTGATTCCGTGGAGCGAGCTCTCGCCCGGTCAGAGGGCGGGTCGAGTGATCGTGGCGGTAGTCGCGCTGCTTGTGGTCCTTTTCGCGATTCGTTGGATTCTGCACAACCTTGGTGGCGGCTCAACCGGATCGAATGCAAACGCGCCGGCGGCGCAGAGTTCGGCCGCGCCGATTACCGACGCCGACCGCAGCGCCGCAATCATGTCGCTGTGCAAGGTTTTTCAGATCTACGGCTTGCCCAAGAACGACAGCGATGCGACCGAGGACGCACGCAACGCGGGCGAGCTCGGAGGCAATCAGTCGCCCGAGCGCAGTGCGTATATTCTGAACTCGGTTGTGGGGGAGTTCCGCGGCGGCAAGCTGGGTCAATCTGACTGCTCGGACGCAGGCGAACCGCTGCCAACGAATGAAGAGACTCCGGACAACTCAACTCCGGACGTTCAACGAGACAACGGACAGCCTTAGTTCCGAGCGCAGCGGAGTCCCTCAGGACTTTGCTTTCTTGGAAGATTTCGATTTGCCGGAACTGTTGAGGGCGACCGCCTGGCGAATGAGCGCCTTGAAGGCGGACTCATCAACTGATTCACCTTCGTGGATATCGATCGCGCGGCGTACGTTTCCGTCGAGACTCGAGTTGAAGAGACGAGCGGGATCCTTCAGCGACGCGCCCTTCGCGAAGGTAAGCTTCACGACTTTCTTGTAGGATTCGCCGGTGCAGATGATGCCGTCATGCGACCAGACCGGCGTGCCTCTCCACTTCCACTCCTCGACGACGCCCGGGTCTGCATCCTTGATGAGCTGGCGCATTCTGCCGAGGGTTTCCCCACGCCAGTCCCCGAGTTCGGCGATTCTTTTCGAGATGAGCTCCGATGGCGACTGGCCCTGGCTCGCGCCCAACTTTTTCATCTTCTCATCCTAAGATTGAACGGAGTGCGGGCGGGCTGTTGTCCAGTAGTAAATCGGGACTCCGCTTAACGCTATCAACAGTCCCGGCCAGGTGAAGTGCGGCTTCAGGATCAACAGATCGATCATCAGGGCCGAGGCTGCAATTACGTAGAGCGCGGGTACGACCGGGTAGCCCCATGCGCGATACGGGCGCGGCGCGTCGGGTCGGCGGCGGCGCAGCACGAACACGGCTGAAACTGTCAGCACGTAAAACATCAACTGCGCGAAGATCACGTAGTCGAGCAATTCGGAATAGGTGCCCGACAACGTGAGAACCGCCGCCCATATCCCCTGCATCACCAGCGCGACGGCGGGGACGCTTGCGCGATTGAGGCGGCCGGCGGCGGCGAAGAAAACGCGGTCCTGCGACATCGCATAGATGACGCGCGCGCCGGTGAGGATCAATCCGTTGGCGCATCCGAAGCCGGAGATCATGACGAGCACTGCCGTAATCTTTGCGCCCGCTCCCCCCCATACTACTTCCATCGCAGCCGCTGCCACGCGATCGCTGGTGGCGTGCGCAATGCCGCGTCCCACGACAGTCGCGGCGTCCGCGGTTCCCGATGCCGGCAGCTCGCAGAGGTAGGCGATATTGGTGAGGACGTAGAGTGCGATGACGACGCCGGTGCCGAACGCCAGTGCGAGCGGGAGATCGCGCTTGGGATTGCGAACTTCAGCGGCGGCGAAGGTGACGCTCGCCCATGCGTCGGCGGAGAACAGCGCACCGACCATCGCGGCGCCGAATACTCCCGCTCCGGCGATCGACATCGAAGGCGTGCCGAAGAATGCGGTCGAGCTGCCGAAGTTTGCGTGAATCGCGGCGGGATTGGGCACGAGTACGCAGCCGACGGCGACTATCAAACATAACGAAAGAATTTTGGCGGTGGTGAACGAGTTCTGCAGCCACTTGCCCATGTTAAGGCCGCGCAGATTCGCCGCGGTGAGAACCGCGATGACGATGATCGCGCCCGCGCGCTCGCCCGAGAGACCCGCGCCGCCGGCGCCGAGCCACAGCCGCGAGCCCAGCACCGGCCACATGACGCCGGCGAAGCGCGCGAACGCAACTGCGACGGCAGCGATGGTGCCGGTCTGGATGACAAGCAGCAGCGTCCAGCCGAACATGAACGCCCACATGCCGCCGTACGCCTCGCGCAGATAGACGTACTGTCCGCCCGCGGCCGGCATCATCGCGGCGAGTTCGCCGTACGCGAGCGCACCCGCGATAGTCATCACGCCGGCGACGAGCCATATCGCGAGCAGCGCGGCGGGAGTGCCGACCTGGCGCGTGATATCGGCGGAGACGATGAAGATGCCCGAGCCGATCATCGAGCCGGCGACCAGCGTCACGGAATCGAACAGCGAGAGGCCCGGTTTCAGGTGCTCGGAAGATGCGGCCGGTTGCAGAACGCTCGCCATTGCGAACGCATCGTAGCAGCAGGCACCGACGGCTGCACCCAATCAGTCTGGAAAACCCGGCGAGATGGTGCGGGACGAACGGGAGCGCGGACCGACTTTAGGGTCCGCGCCTGAGTCGGGGGACGGGGACGCGCGGTCATCGGGTCTCCCGCGCGCCGACGGCTCTAGGACGGCGCGCGGGATCCCGCCAGGAAACTAACTGGATTACGGCGCGGCCGGGCTGGCTGCCGCGCTGGCGGCGTCGCTGGAGACGGCGCTTGCCGCGGCACTGGCGGCGGCGCTAGCAGCGTCGCTGGCCATAGGAGCGGCCGCAGACGCAGCAGCATCGGGAGCGGCCGGGGCCGTCTCTTCCGGTTTGCTGCAAGCCGTGGCGAAGAACATCGCAACTAGTGACAAAAGCAGGACCTTGCGCATCGCTTTCTCCTTGGTTGGTCGGTGCTCAGTTGAACACTGAAACTCAAAACGTGCCGACAATACGATAGGCGCGGCATAACTTCAAGCCAAGTGGGGCGGGCCGCCGTGCCCGCCGAAGTGCCCGCAGCATTCAGCAGGCTATAGAAAGTCGATCGCAGCACCCGCGCGCAAAAATTTTTTGACTATTTCGCAATCATCTGTATCATTCGATCATTATTGTTGTTCGGCGCCTTAGGGCGGCGGTTGTGGCGGAGGTGGCAGGTGGAAGAGCGGCGCGATATTTTCGCGAGCATTGGGCTCGCAACTCGAAACAATTCCAAAATCGTCGAGCACGAACTCGACATGGTGCGAAGTGCGGAGCGTGCGGTCCCGGTGGTGCCAACGCTCACCCGGATTCTCAACTGGCTGATGCCGGCCGGGCGGGTGATCGGTCCGCCGATGCGCTCGGTGGCACGGGAGCTTGAAGAGACCTTCCCCGGCCGCGATAGCTGAGCGCTCGCAGCCCGTTCGCATCCCGCTTTCGCCTGCGGGAAGGAGCTTACGATGAGCGCGATCTCGCGAATCTCGACCGGCACGCCGTGGGAACCGATCTTCGGCTACTCTCGGCTGGTGCGGGTAGGCGACATTGTCGCGGTCTCCGGCACCACGGCCACCGACGAGCGCGGGCTCATCGTCGGCGGCGGGCAAATGTACGTGCAGGCGCGGCAGGCGCTCATCAATATCCGCACGGCGCTCAAGCGCGCGGGGCTCGAGATGAATCAGGTCGTCCGCACGCGGATGTTCGTCACCGACATGACGCGATCGGCGGAAGTGGCGCGCGCGCACAAGGAAGTTTTCGCCGACTCGCCACCGGCATCGACGATCGTCGAAGTGCGGCGGCTGGCGCATCCCGACATGATGATCGAGATCGAAGCCGATGCGTACGCGGGCGCCGTGAGTGGTGAGACAGTCGCGGCGCAGCCGAAAGCGGCGGTCAAGCCGAAGGCATCGATCAAACCGAAAGCGAAGATCAAACCGCCGGTGAAATCCGCAAAGAAGCCGGCGCCGAAAAAACCGGCGCGGCGCAAGTAGCCCAGCTCGAACGACTCGCGCTACGGATCGAGCGCGGCGGCATGGATTCCCTCGGCGCCACTGGCTGAATGAAATGCGTTGAAGGCGGACGTCATGTACGGCTGCGGGTAAACGCCGATCAGGATCGTGGCCAAGGCGGCCAATCCGATTGCGGCTACCAGTGCCGGACGTTTACTCAGTCGCTCGACCTCAATGCCGCCTTCCTGCATATACATCGCGACCATCACATAATAGTAGTAATAGGCAGAGACCACGCTGTTGAATACAGCGATTATTACCAGCCACACGTATCCCTGACGCAGTGCTTCGCTGAAGAGGAAGAACTTGCCGACGAAGCCGGCCAGCGGAGGAATTCCAGCCAATGACAGCAGGAAGATAGCCATTGCGCCCGCCAGCAACGGCTGGCGCCTCGCGAGCCCGCGAAAGTCACTAATCTGATTACCTACTTCGCCGCGCCGCTCGAGCGCAATGACTACTGCGAACGCGCCGAGGTTGGTGAATGCATATCCAAGTAAGTAGTAGAGAATCGCGGGACCGGACTGCACTCCCGCCGCCATGCCGAGGAGCAGGTAGCCCGCGTGCGCAATCGCGGAGTACGCAAGCATCCGCTTGATATTGGTCTGCACGACGGCGATCACATTTCCGCCGGTCATCGTCAATGCCGCGACTACCCACAACACTGTCTGCCAGTGCGCACCCATCGAAGCGAAATCGACCAGGAAGACGCGAAGGAACGCCGCGAAGGCGGCCAGCTTCACCCCTACCGCCATGAACGCCGTCACGGGCGTCGGCGCGCCCTCGTAAACGTCGGGCGTCCACATATGGAACGGAACGGCGGCGACCTTGAAGCCAAAGCCGACAACCATCAGGCCGATACCGAGCAGCAGCAGCGGATTGGCTCCCAGAGCGCCCGTCGCAAGCGCGTCGTGAATCGGGCCGAGCTTGATGGTGCCGGTGGCGCCGTACACCAATGCGATTCCGTAGAGCAGGAAACCGGTCGAGAACGCGCCGAGCAGAAAATATTTTATTGCCGCTTCGTTCGATTTGGGGTTGCGGCGCATGATGCCCGCCAACACGTAAACCGGAATCGACATCGTTTCGAGGCCGAGGAAAATCACGATCAAGTCGCCGGCCGTCGCCATCAACATCATGCCGAGGGCGGAGAACAGCAGCAGCGAATAGTATTCGGCGCCGGGAATATGATTTTCGGCGGCGTAGTCGAGCGACATCAGCACGGTGAACATCGCGGCGATCAAAATCACCAACTCGAAGAACGCGGAGAAGCTGTCGATCGAAATCGCGCCGGCAAACGCAACGCCGTATTGGCCGAGGATTCCGAGCGTGAACACGAACGCGAGCGCCAGCGACGCCAGCGTCACCAGGCCCAAGCCTTCGCTTTCGCTGTCGTCGACGCGCACTCCGGCCAGCAGCACGACAATCGCGGCGACCGCGATGATGACCATCGGCAGAATGGGCAGCCAGACAAAGTTGATAGCGGAGAGATTAAGTGGGGTCATCGTGCGGCCGCCGCAATTTCAGATTCCGGATTCAGGGTGCGCATAGCGGGCGGCCGAGTGACTATTCGACTTGCTATTCGATTGGGGTGTCGTTCAAGCTCGAGTTGAGCCTCCGCGACATTCGCCCGCGCGAGCATCGCAGTCACCGACGGCTCGATGCGGCTGATCAGCGGGCGCGGAAAGAGTCCCATGAAAAACATCAACGCGATCACCGGCACCATCACGGCAATTTCGCGGCCGGTCAGATCGCGCATGGTTTCGTTCACCGCCTTGGTGATCGGTCCGAACCATACGCGCTCGTAGGCCCAGAGCATGTAGAGCGCACCCAGGATCACGCCGACGACTGCGAAAACGGTCGCGAGCCTGATGCGCAGGAACGCGCCGAGCATGATCAAAAATTCGCCGACGAAGCCGTTCAGTCCGGGCAATCCGATCGACGACAGCATGACGACCATGTAAAACCCGGCGTAAATCGGCACCCGCTTCCACAGACCGCCGAACTCGGAGATTTCGTGTGTGTGGCGCCGCACGTAGAGCATTCCGACTAGTAAGAACAATCCGCCCGTCGAGACGCCGTGATTGAGCATCTGGTAAATCGCGCCATCGACGCCTTCGGGATTGAGCGCGAAGATTCCGAGCATCACGAAGCCCAGGTGGCTAACTGACGAATAGGCGATCAGTCGTTTGAGGTCCCCCTGCATCATCGCGACCAGCGCTCCGTAGATGATTCCGATCACGGCGAGCGCCATGAACAGCGGAATCGCCTCGACCGCGATGGTGGGGAACAAGGGAATCGCAAAGCGCAGGAATCCGTAGGTGCCCATCTTGAGCATGATGCCGGCCAGGATGACGGATCCTGCGGTGGGCGCGTTGGTGTGCGCGTCGGGCAGCCAGGTATGCACCGGCCACATCGGGACCTTGATCGCGAAAGCGAGCGCGAACGCCGCGAACAGCCAGCGGCCTTGCGTGGGAGTAAGCGGCACCTGGTAGAGCAGCGGCAAATCGAAGCTGGTGCGGCCAAAATGCACGTGCGCCTGGTAAACGAGGTACAAAATCGCGACCAGCATCAGCAACGAGCCGACCATCGTGAACAATACGAATTTGATGGCGGCGTAGATCTTGCGGCCGTGGCCCCAAATGCCGATGAGGAAGTACATCGGAATCAGCATCACTTCCCAGAACATGTAGAACAGGAACAGATCGACCGCGAGCAGCGCGCCGAGCAGGCCGGTCTCGAGTACGAGCATGAAAAAGCAAAACTCGCGCGGACGCTCTTCTATATCGCCGCCGCCGGAATAGAGTAACGACAGAGTAATCAATATGGTAGTCAGTACGACGAGGAACAGGCTAATGCCGTCTATACCAATGTGGTATGAGATGCCGAATGATGGAATCCAGTCGTACTGCTCGGCGAACTGGTAGTCGGCGAGCTGTGGATTGAATTGCCAGAGCACATAGAAACTCAGCGCGAGCGGAAGCAGTGAGAAAATAAACGCTGAATTCCAGATCGCGCGCTCTTCGCTCTGCATCAAGATGAAGAGCGCGCCGATCAACGGCAGGAAAATCAAAGCTGTGAGCAAACCGCCGCTCATCGGCCCGTCACCAGGAACAGGTAGTAAGCCACGACACCCAACGCGCCCAGGAGGTAAATGAACGCGTAGTGCTGGACGTTGCCGGTTTCGGCGCGGCGCGACACTTGGCCTCCGGTCTGCACTGCAAGTCCGGCGCCCTCGGCGGCGCCATCGATTACGTAGCTGTCGATCGCGCGGTTGAGTACATTTTGCGATATCCAGAACATCGGGCGCGTGACGATGAAGTTATACAGTTGGTCGATATAGTACTTGTTGAGTAGTAAGTCGTAGGGCGCCTTCAACCGCCACGCGAGCAGGAATGGAAGTCCTGGCAGGCGGATATACAGGACGTAGGCGAGCACAATTCCGATGATGGAGGCGACGAGCGGCAGCGCCGCGGAAACCGCTGTCGCCTCGACCAGCGGTTTGAAGGTGCCGACCGCCGGCGTGAGGAACCGCACGAACGCGTTTCCCCATAGCCATCCATGCGGAAGATTTACCCATCCGCCGACCGTCGCGAGAATAGCCAGTACAATTAACGGAATAGTCATTGAGGGCGGCGACTCGTGGATGTGAGGTTCCTTTTCGGAATCGACGCGGGAGTCACCGAAGAACGTCATGAAGATCAGCCGGAACATGTAGAACGACGTCAGTCCGGCGGTGATCACGCCGAGGATCCAGAGCGACGTGTGTCCCGATTCGTACGCGGCTTCGAGAATCAGGTCCTTCGAGAAGTAGCCGGAGAATGGCGGTATCGCGGCGATGGCGAGCGTCGCGATGAACATCGTCAGGAACGTGATTGGCAGCTTGTGGCGCAGCCCGCCCATTTTGTTCATGTCCTGCTCGTCGCCGAGCGCATGAATAACGGAGCCGGCGCACATGAACAGGAGACCCTTGAAGAACGCGTGGGTCATCACGTGGAAGATGCCGGACGCATACGCGCCCGAGCCGACGCCGAGAAACATGTAGCCAAGTTGGCTGATGGTCGAGTAGGCGAGCACTTTCTTGATGTCGGGCTGCACGAGCGCGATGGTCGCGGCAAACAGGGCGGTGACCGCGCCGATGGTCGCGACCAGGTCGAGAGCACCGGGCGCCATCGTGAAAATGAAGCCGAGCCGCGCGATCATATACACGCCGGCAGTGACCATCGTCGCCGCATGGATCAGCGCACTGACGGGAGTCGGGCCGACCATCGCGTCGGGCAGCCAGACGTAGAGCGGAATCTGCGCCGACTTGCCGGTTGCGCCGATGAACAGCAGCACGCAGACCGCTGTCGCGCCGGCGCCGCCGAGCAGCGCGGCATTGTTGTGAAGCTCGACGAAGTTCAAGGTCCAGACGCCGTGCGCGCCGAGCGTGCCGACTATGGTGAACATCCCGAGCAGAAAGCCGGCGTCGCCGATGCGGTTGACGACGAATGCCTTGCGCCCGTTATAGGCGAACTGAGGATTGGTGTACCAGAATGCGATTAGCAAGTAGGAACATAGTCCGACGCCCTCCCATCCGACGAACATCATTAGTAAGTTGTCCGCCAGAATGAGTATCAACATCGAGAGCGCGAACAGGTTCATGTAGGTAAAGAAGCGGGCGAAATCCTCGTCGTGCGCCATGTACCCGACTGAGTAAAGGTGGATTAGTGCGCCGACCCCGCTGACTATCATCACCATCACGCCGGAGAGCGCGTCGACACGCAGGCCCAGGTCGGTGTGAAAGCGCCCGGCTTCGATCCATCCCCACAGAGGCATCGCAAGTGCGCCGCCTGGCGGCATCGCGAGCAGCGTGAAAAATGCCCAGGTCGCCACGCCGAACGCCGCGAACATTACGCCGGGTCCTACGAGGTTGACCGCGCCGCGGCCGAGCCGCCAACCGAAGAACAGGTTGAACACGACGCCGAGCGCCGGGAACACCAGGATTAACGCGAGTGCTGGAAACGCAACCGTCATTAGGTGGTCACCATCTCATGAGCGTCAGGTCGTCGGCGTGCACGGTTTCACGATTGCGGAAAATCGAGATGATGATGCCCAGGCCGACCGCTGCCTCGGCCGCCGCGACCGTCATCACAAAGAACACGATCACCTGGCCGTCCATCGAGCCGAGCCGGCTGCCTATCGCGATGAAGGCGAGATTAACGGCGTTGAGCATGAGCTCGATCGACATGAGCATCACCAGAATGTTGCGGCGGATGATCACGCCGGCCACGCCGATGGCGAAGATCATCGCGCTCAGCGACATCATGTAGGTGAGCGGAATCATGGCGCGACATTCCTCGCGGCGAGCGGATCGCTCGTGCCTGGCAGTTTGCGCGCAAGCGCCACCGAACCGACGACGGCAGCCAGCAGCAGCACCGAGGTCACTTCGAACGCGACCAGGTAATCGGTGAACAATTTGCCGGCGAGGCTTGCGAGCGAACCGTAGCCGGCGGGCTCGCGCGTGAACTTAACCTGCAGATGCGGCGGCGCGAGGATGAAAAACAGTTCCGTCACTAGCAGTGCGGCCGCGATCGAGCCGAAAAATTTCAGCGCAAGATGGCCGGTCGGGCCCACTTCGGTTTGAAGATTCAGCAGCCATATCACGAACAGGAACAGGATCATGATCGCGCCCGCGTAAACGATGATCTGCAGGAAGCCGACGACCACCGCGTCCTCGGCGATGAACAGTATCGCGACGGTCAGCAGCGTTCCGATCAACGCGAGCAGCGAATGCACCGGGTTGCGCTGAACGACGACGCCGAGCGCCGAAACGACCGCCAACGCACCGAGAAAAATGTACACAAACGGCGGCATCACTGGACTCTCCCCGTTGCCACCACCACGAACGCGGTCAGCAGTACGTTGACCAGTCCGAGCGGCACCAGCGCTTTCCATCCAAGCCGCATCAACTGATCGTAGCGGAAGCGCGGTAGCGTCCATCGCACCATGCCGAGGAAGATGCAGAGCGCGACGACCTTCACCAGGAACGCGATGACGCCGAGGATTGAGACGGCGAGCGCGGGAACCGCGAGAAACGCGCCGCCCGGCAGATGAAAGCCGTCAGGCATGAGCCACGGGATTTGCCATCCGCCGAAAAAGAACGTCGTCAGTAGCATCGCGAGCAGCGCCTGCTCGGCGAAGTCGGTGAGCATGAATACGGCCTGCTTGCCGCCGGAATATTCGGTGAAATAACCCTGAATCAGCTCCGACTCGCTCTCGGGCAGGTCGAACGGTATTCGCTTGGATTCCGCGGCGCCCGCCACCAGCAGCAGGATGAATGCAAGCGGCTGCACGAAAATTCCCCACCGCGGCAAAAATCCGAACCATACGCCGCCCTGCCCGCGCACGATTTCCTGCAGGTTGAGCGTGCCGAAGGTCATGATCACCGACACGATCGCGAGGCCCATCGCGAGCTCGTATGAGATCATCTGCGCGGTTGCGCGAATACCTCCGAGCAGCGCCCATCGATTGTTCGACGACCAGCCTGCGAGCGCTACGCCGTACACCCCGAGTCCGATCGTCGCAAGCAGGTAGAGTGCGCCAGCGTTGAGGTTGGCTGCCTCGAGCCCGATCCGATGGCCGGCGATCGAGATCGAGTCGCCAAACGGGATCACGACGAACGTGATCATCACCGGGAACAGCGCGAGGAACGGCGCCAGCGTGTGCAGGAATCGGTCCGCGCCGGCCGGGATGAAATCTTCTTTGGTGAACATTTTCACCGGGTCGGCGATAGTGGTGTTGATGATGCCAAGGTTCGGCATCCCCATCCGCTTGCCGAGGCCGGTGATGGTGACGCGATTCGAGCCGATTCGGTCCTGGATGAGCGCGCTGCCCTTGCGCTCGAAGTACAGCAGGAACAGCGACAGATTCAATCCGAGCACGATCATCAGGATCGCTTTGATAGCGCCGGCGACTAGTTCAATTGTCACGTGCGGCAAGCTCGTCGATAAGTTTGAGGGTGCTTTCTTCAGTAAGGTTTTCGACGAAGGCGTCCTGGTTGAGCTGGAGCATCGGCGCGGTGCCGCAGGAAGCGAGGCATTCGGCCGAGTTCAGCGTGAACTTGCCATCGGGGGTAGTCTCGCCCAGCTCGATTTTCAACTTGCGGCGGATGCAGTCCACGATTTTCTCGGCGCCGCGGAGCTTACACGAGAGATTGGTGCAGACGTCGAGCAGGTAGCGGCCGACCGGCTTGCGATGGAACATCGTATAGAACGAGACCACCGCGCGCACGTGCGCCGGCGGCAGTTCCATCAGGTGCGCGACGTAATCCTGGGTCTCGTCGCTGAGCCATCCGAATTCGCGCTGCGCGATCCACAGCGTTGGCAGCAGCGCGGCCTGACGCGTCGGGTACCGGCCGAGCAGTTGCCGGTACTCGTCGAGCGCGGCGTCGGAAAACTTGGGTTGCTGGTTCTCAGGCATGGCTGGAGTATTACTGAACCTTCAACGTCGAACTTCTTGAGTTCGGGAATCTAATGATTGGTAGCTAAAATCCGGTATGTGCGCCAGAGCCGCAAGCTTACCTCCAAATCCAGCCGCGAACTTGCGAGGCCGGGCAGAACGGGTTATCTATCGTCCGCGACTCCGTGGCAAGAGGCGAACAGCCGTCTAGATTAAACGCGTTAACCGGTCCGATCAAACACAGGCCGCGAGAAATACCGAGCGATGCGAATTATTGCGGGACAAGCTCACGGCCGGCGGCTCAAGGCGCCTCGCGGACTGCTTACGCGGCCGACCTCGGCGCGGGCGCGCGAATCGATTTTTTCGCGCCTCGCGGTGCGGATGGATCTCGGCGGAGTGCGCGTGCTCGACATTTTCGCCGGCAGCGGATCGCTGGGCATCGAATCGCTCTCGCGCGGCGCGGCACAGGTGACATTCGTGGATTCTTCGCGCGATGCGGCAGCGGCGATTCGCGCAAACCTGGCGCAGCTCGAGCTTTCCGATAACGCGCGCATAGTCGTGGCCGACGTGCGTCGCGCGCTCAGCGAACTCGGGCGCGCGCACGAGTCGTTCGACTTGGTCTTTGTCGACGCGCCGTTCAAGGACGACATGAGTGCGGAAGTGCTGGCGCTGCTGGGTGATTTGGAACTCGTCGCGGCCGGCGGATGGATAGTGATAGAACAGTCGAAACGCGCACCCGCGGCGCCGCCCGCTCCCACAGCGCATGAGCGCGCGTTAGTTGCAACCATCGGCGATCACCGGATCGCCTTTTACCGGCGACCCGATCCGGCGCCGAGCGCAGAGTGATGGTTTCAGTAAAATGACGAAAGGCAAAGAGCGCAACTCGTTGATCGCGGTTTACCCCGGCAGCTTCGATCCGATCCACAACGGGCACGTTGACGTCATCCGGCGCAGTGTCGCGATTTTCGACGAGGTGATCGTCGCCGTCACCTACAATCCGCACAAGGATGCGGCGCTGTTCACCGGCGATGAGCGCGTCGAAATAATCCGCGAGGTGATCCGCGACCTCGAGCCGCGCGCCCGCGTCGACAAGTTCAGCGGGCTTTCGGTGGATTACGCGGAGCGAATCGGCGCCAAGGTGTTGATTCGTTCGCTGCGCGCGGTGACCGACTTCGACTACGAGCTGCAGATGGCGCAGATGAACAAGCAGATGAGCCCGAATGTCGAGACCGTGTTCATGTTCTCGAATCCGCGGCTGTTCTTCAGCTCGTCGCATCTGATCAAGGAAGTCGCGGGCTACGGCAAGCGACTGCCGGAGTTGGTGCCCGAGATTGTGATCGAGCGGCTGCGGCAGAAGCTCAAAGTCGGTTAGACAGTTCATTCTGGCTTGCGGGAAAGATACAATCTGTCCTCGCCGGGCGCCGCACGTTTTTTTATCGAACATCGGAATGCGGATTTAACCAATGCTGAAGCTCAATCGCAGAATCGCCGCTATCAAACCGTCCGCCACGCTGGCCGCCGATGCGCGCGCCACCGAGATGAAGCTCGCCGGAATCGACGTTATCTCGCTGGCCGCCGGTGAGCCCGACTTCGACACCCCCGAGCACATCAAGCAGGCCGCCGTCAAAGCGCTCGGCGCGGGTCAGACCAAGTACACGCCGGTGGGCGGGACTGCAGCGCTGAAAAATGCGATCAAGCTGAAGCTCAAGCGCGACAATAATCTCGACTACGAGCCGGGCGAAATAATCGCGTCGGCCGGATGCAAGCAGGCCGAGGCCAACGTCATCGCCGCGCTGTTCGACGAGGGCGACGAGGTGATCATTCCGACGCCGGCGTGGGTTAGCTTCGCCGCGATGGTCTCGCTCTCCGGCGCGGAGGCGAAGTTCGTGCCGTGCACCGAGGAGTCGGGCTTCATGCTCGAGCCCGAGGCGCTGCGCCGCGCGATTACGCCGCGAACGCGCGGAATCATGCTCAACTCGCCGTCGAATCCGACCGGCTCCGTCTACGGGCCCGAGCAGCTCACGGCGATTGCGCGCGTGCTGGTCGACACCGACATCTGGGTGATGTCCGACGACGTTTACGAGCACATCGTCTATGACGGACTCGCGCCGCATATTTTTCATCTCGAACCGCGGCTCAAGTCGCACGGCATCGTGTTCAACTCGCTGTCGAAAACGTACGCGATGACCGGCTGGCGCATCGGATTTGCGGCGGGGCCGAAGGAAGCTATCGCGGCTGCCGGGCGCTTGCAGAGCCAGAACAGCGGCAATCCCAACTCCATCACGCAGGCCGCCGCAATCGAAGCGCTCACCGGTCCGCAGGACGCGCTCAAGCCGATGCTCGAGGCGTTTCGCGAGCGCAACGCGCTGGTAGTCGAGCGCGTGCGGCGAATTCCGGGCTTCAAGCTGCCCAACGTGCCGCAGGGCGCGTTTTACGCTTTCCCGAACGTGTCGGAGCTGCTTGGCAGCCGGTTTGGCGACAAGACCGTCACTGACGGCGACAGTCTCGCGGCGTATCTGCTCGACGAGGCGCACGTTTCGCTGGTCGGCGGCAACGACTTCGGCGCGCCGAATCACGTCAGGCTTTCGTACGCCACTTCGATGAAGAATCTGAACGAGGCATTCGATCGCATCGAGCGCGCCGTCGCGAAGCTCAAGCGCTAGACGCGATGGCCGAGCGCGCCGGTTCGCCCCGCTCTGTTCGGCGGCTCCCGATTACCACAGTTGTCGCGGCGATACTCGCGATAGTCGCGACGTTCTCGGTCGTCCAGCGCTTGCGCGCGGACTCGCATCGCTACAACGACGTCGATTTCTGTTTCTACTACGGCTGGTGGACCGACTATTCGAGCGGCGGCGACCCGTTCGTGGTGCAGAGCAAACCGGTCGAACTGCGGCCGGGCTTATCGCGCCCGCGCTATTGCAATAACACGCCGTTTTTCGTCGAGGTTTTTTCTCCGCTCGCGCGGCTCGATCAGAAGACCGCCTACTTGACGTGGCAGGCGGTGCAGATCCTCTGCCTGGCGGCCGCCGTCCTGATGCTCGCGCGCGGGACCGATCCGCCGCTGAGCGCGGCGTCTGCCGTGATCGTGCTTTCACTGTTGCTGCTGTCGCGCCAGTTCGCGGGAACGCTGGCCGGCGCTGAAGTGACGCCGATGCTGCTGGCGCTGCTCTGCGCCTCATGGTTCTGCGCGCGCGGCGAGCGTCCGGCGGCAGCCGGTCTATGCCTGGCGCTAGCGGCGTTGGTGAAGCTTTATCCCGTAACGGCCGGCGGATACTTTTTGTTTGGTCGCCGCTGGCGTGCGCTCGTCTCATCGATCGGATGCTTTGCCGCCGGCGTGTTCCTGACGAACCCCGCCCGCTGGATCGAACTGGCGACGCTGGAGATGCCCGTCTCCTATCGCAACGTGGCGCGCGCCGAGCTCACCGTGCTGGCGTTTGTGCGCAAGTGCGTAGCGCACTTCGCGGGCACGACGATCATCGCGGCGCCCTTCTTCGCAGTCCTGGCGCTTACTGCTCTCTTCGACCTCGCACTACTCGCAATCGCGGCGGCGGCCACGATAAAAATTCGCCGACGCACCGACCTCGACGGCCTCCTGTTCGGATTGTGGGTAGCGCTCGCGCTGCTGATGTCGCCGCTGGCGTGGCTCCCCGAAACGCTGCTGCTGCTACCCGCTTACCTCTTCGGGACGCTCGCCGCATGGAACGGCTTCCAGCGCGTCGACGCAGGGCGACAGGTCGTAGCGCCGCGGCAG
The DNA here is from genome assembly GCA_050010075.1 of Binatus sp. (SeqCode). Classification (GTDB taxonomy): domain Bacteria; phylum Desulfobacterota; class Binatia; order Binatales; family Binataceae; genus Binatus. The sequence goes on from JBEKLS010000080.1 coordinate 18,571, forward strand.
ATCACGTTGATTGCAGGCAGCGCGATACTCGCCGCCTGCATCGCAACCGCATTAATCAAGGCAGTACCGCATCCAGGATTTCCAATGCTGCTAGCCGCGTACTTTGCCGCCGCCCTAATCTTCCGCGCGCGGCTACACTCGGTGCCTTAGTGCTTCTTCCACGGAGCGGGAAATTCACCTGTGTCGAGCCAGTGTACATAGTCAGCCAGAATCTCCGCGTGATCGAAGGCGAGCGGGGCCGGCGGCTTGCGCGGATCGTACAGCGTCGCGTTGCTGGCGTCATCGGCGCCGAGCGGCGTCCCCGAGGCGCGCGCGACATACACCACCGTGATCGTCTGGCCGCGCGGATCGCGATCGGGCCGCGAGTATACGCCGAGCAGCGCGCGCAGCTCGACCTCGAGCGAGATTTCCTCGCGCGCCTCGCGCACCGCGGCCTCTTCGACGGTCTCGCCAAAATCGACGAAGCCGCCAGGGATCGCCCAACCGAGTGGAAAATTGCGGCGCTCGATCAAAACGATTTTGTCGCCGATCTCGGTAATTATATCGGCAGCTATCGGAGGGCATTTAGGCCGTGGCATGATGCGATTCTAACATGGCGGTAACTTTATGCAGGTAGC
>JBEKLS010000081.1:0-34251 GCA_050010075.1 Binatus sp. (SeqCode)
TGAAGGCCGCGCTCAATCCGCATCACATCATATTCGTCGCCGACGCGATGACCGGTCAGGAAGCCGCGAACGTGGCGGCAGGATTTCATGAGCGGCTGGGAATTTCCGGCGTCATACTGACCAAGCTCGACTCCGACGCGCGCGGCGGCGCGGCGCTCTCGGTGCGAACCATCACCGGCGCGCCGATCCTGTTCGCGGCGACGGGCGAGAAGCTCGACGCGTTCGAGGTTTTCTATCCGGACCGGCTGACCTCGCGCATCCTCGGGATGGGCGACGTGCTGACGCTTATCGAAAAGGCGCAGCAGAACTACGATCAGACCAAGGCCAAGGAGCTCGAGCGCAAGTTCAAGAAGAACGAGTTCACCATCGCGGACTTTGCCGATCAGATCAAAGCGATTAAGAAAATGGGATCGCTCGGCGAGCTGATGGGCATGATTCCCGGGCTCAAGAAAGTCGCGGGCGCCGCCGATTCCGAAGAGGCCAAGCGCGAGCTCGAGCGCATCCAGGCGATTATCAACTCGATGACGCTGCAGGAGCGCGGTAACCATCTTATTATCAACGGGCGCCGGCGCGCGCGAATTGCCGGCGGCAGCGGCACCTCGGTGCAGGACGTGAACCGCTTTCTCAAACAGTTCGAGCAGACGCGCAAGATGATGAAGAAAATCACCCGCATGGGCGCGGGCAAAATGATGATGCGCGGACTGGGGCTCGGCAGCTAAAACAGGGAAACAGGAGAAATCGAATGGGACTTGTAATCCGGTTGCGCCGCCATGGCGCGCGCAAGAAACCTTTTTACCGCATCGTCGTCGCAGATTCGCGGTCGCCGCGCGACGGGCGCTTCGTCGCGCAGGTTGGCACCTACGATCCGGCCTTCGATCCACCGCGTGTCACCATCAAAAAGGACGTGGCCGATCAATGGATCAAGGCTGGCGCTAAGCCGAGCGACACGGTAAGAAAGCTAATTAAACGGGCCGAAACAGCAACGGTCTCCGCCTGATGCGACCCGCTGCAACGGAGCCATCCCATGAAGGAGCTCGTTCAGTTTCTCGCACAACAATTGGTGAACAACCCTGACGCGGTCGACGTGAAGGAGACGCAGGGCGACACCGCCTCGGTTCTTGAACTGCGGGTGGCGAAAGAGGATTTGGGCCGCGTGATCGGTAAGCAGGGCCGCACCGCGAAGTCGATTCGCACGATTCTGAACGCCGTCGCGTCCCGCACCAACCGCAAGGTCGTTCTCGAAATCGTCGAGGACAAATGACCGCGCGGCAAACTCCTGCGCGATGACGCGAAGCGAACTGCCGCATCGATGCTCCGCGTCGGCCGCATAACCGGCGCCCACGGGCTCAAGGGCGCGCTGCGATTCAGGCCCGACAATCCCGACTCCGACACATTGCAAGAGGTCAAGCGCGTGTTCCTCGAACGCGAGGGGCCGGCGCGCGAGTTTCGCCTGACAGGAATCGCGCCGCTCAACGCGACGACGCGGCGAATCACGCTCGAAGGCGTCGCCGACGTAAACGCGGCCGAATCGTTGAAGGGCGCGATCGTGATGCTCGCGACGGAGGACGTCCCCGCGGCGAAGCCGGGAGAGTTCTACTATTACGAAGCGATCGGTTGCGAGGTATTTCTGTCGGACGGCAGCCGCCTCGGCACGATCGAGGAAGTCTTCTCCAACGGCGCGCAGGATATCTGGGTCGTGCGCGACGGCGATCGCGAAGTGCTGGTCCCCGTGATCGAGGACGTCGTGAAGGCGATGGACTTCGCCGGGCGCCGCGTCACGATAGAGCCGATCCCCGGCCTGCTCGACTGACCGTCTGGCCCGACGCGCTGCGCCCGGTTAGATTTGATCGAACCCGCGATGGAATTTCACATCATTACCCTGTTCCCCGAGATGCTCGAGTCGCCTTTTCGCGGCGGCATGATCGGGCGCGCGGTTGAGCAGGGATTGATTGCGATCAAGCCACATCCGCTGCGCGAGCACGGCCTCGGCAACTACCGGCAGGTTGACGACGCGCCGTACGGCGGCGGCAGCGGAATGGTGATGCGGCCCGAGCCGATCGCCGCGGCGATCGACGCCGTCAACGCGGAGCGGCCGGGCCTCTGGCGCATCCTGATGACGCCGCAGGGCGAGGTGTTCGACAATTCGATGGCGCGCGACCTCGCCAGGCGCGCACCCGGCCTGATGATCGTCGCGGGACGTTACGAAGGAATCGACGAACGCGTGCGGTCGCTGGTCGATCAGGAAATTTCGATCGGCGACTACGTGCTGAGCGGCGGCGAAATTCCCGCGATGGCGGTGATCGAGGCGGTCGGCAGGATGATCCCGGGCGTGCTGGGCAATCCCGAGTCGCTCGACGAGGAATCGTTCGCGGCCGGAATGCTCGAATATCCGCAATACACGCGGCCCGAAGAATTCCGCGGCATGACGGTGCCGGAAATCCTGCTGAGCGGCGACCATGGCAAAATTCGCGCATGGCGCGAGGCGGAAGCAAAACGGCGCACCGCGCGGCGGCGTCCAGACCTGCTCGAGCGGCGCAAGTTCTAACAGTGTCCGACCTTTTCGTAGCGCTGATTCATCATCCGGTGATCAATCGGAATGCGGAGACCGTCACCTCGGCGATCACCAGCCTCGACATTCACGATATCGCGCGCGCGTCGCGCACCTACGATGTGCGCGGAGTGTTTATCGTGCATCCGATTCCCGAGCAGCGGAAATTCGCGGCGAGTGTGATCGATCATTGGCGCTTCGACTTCGGCCGCGCGCACGATTCGCGTCGCCGCGAGGCGCTCGAGCGGGTGCAGATAGTCGCGGAGCTCGACGATGCGGTCGCAGAGGCGTCGCGAGTCTCCGGCGCGCGTCCGCTGATCGTGCATACTTCCGCGCGCACCGAAGGCGGCACCAGCTATGCGGAGTTGCGGGCGCGGCTGGAGGGTCCGGATGCGCCGCCGATGATGATCCTGCTCGGAACAGGATTTGGAATGTCGCCCGAGGTGGCGGAACGCGCAGACATTGTGCTCGCACCAATCCTCGGCCCCGGCGACTACAACCATCTGTCGGTGCGCTCAGCCGCGGGAATTATTCTGGATCGGCTGCGCGGGAAGTGATCGCGGATGGTGACCAATATTTGTTTGCTACTCCAAGCAGTGATAAGTCCTGCTCGTGATGCGCCGCCACGCAGCCTTGCTCTCGCTTCTGGTCTGGTACCTAATTATGCCCCCGTCGCTCACTTGGAAATCGAAGCAAACCCAACTTGTAAACATCTTTGCTGAGAACTGGGAAATCATTCAAAGGTACGACAGCGAGAAGTCGTGTCGAGTTGCAATTGATTTCCTGGAAAGCCAGGTATCAAGCGACTGGCGACAAAAGGACCAGACATTACGGTCAATGCAGTGGCTCAATAAGCGATTGGCCGCCGAATGCGTTGACAATTTTGATCCAAGAGTCAACCCTGTCCCGCCCAATCTCGACGGTGCGCTCTTTGCTGCGCATTCGCCGAAACCTGTCCCGGTTCATCTTGCTAAATCGCGTCGCAACTCGCCAGATGACTCAGGCGACTACAATTAGCGCAATCGACCTAAATTTCGCATTTCGCGCTACTGATGCGCCGCCGATGATGATCCTGCTCGGAACAGGATTTGGAATGTCGCCCGAGGTGGCGGAGCGCGCTGACATCGTGCTCGCACCAATCCTCGGCCCCGGCGACTACAACCATCTGTCGGTGCGCTCCGCCGCGGGAATTATTCTGGATCGGCTGCGCGGGAAGTAAGCGCAGCGAAGACCTCCGCTCTTTGCCTCGCCCCACGAGGGGAGGTGTCACAGACACGCGGCCGACGCGCGTCCTCGCGCGGCGGATGGGGGACCGAAATTCTTCACTTTTGCGTGTAGTTCCCGGATGTGCGGCGCAACAGACAATCGCGCCGCACAATGGTCCTCCACCCTAACCCTCCTCCCATTTGGGAGGAGGGAATCAGAAAAAGCCGCGCAGACATTTGATCAGGCCGGTAGGATTGCGCGCAGTTTTTTGACGAAGCGGTGCATGTGCGGATCGGAGCGGGCGAACAGAATCTCATCGAAGCCGAACCATTGCACGCCGTGAAACTCGCCGCGGTCGAATTCTATTGCGCGGGAGCTGTCGCCGCGGAGCGAGTACCAGAGCGATACGTCTGTATGCGGCCCATCGCCGAGCGTTCGCGTTGCTGTGATGAACAGCGGTCCTTCGTGTATGAACTCGGCGGTAAGATTCAGCTCCTCCGATAGTTCTCTCACGACGGTCTCGTGCGGATCTTCGTCTGGCTCGACGTGGCCTCCGCTCGGCAGCCATAAGCCTGCCAGCTTGTGATCTACCAGCAGGATCTTTCCGCGCTGATCGTCGATCAACGCGAAGTAACTCACCAGATGCTTCAGCGGAACGTCGGGTTTCCGGGTCCTGAAAATCGGCGCGCCGGATCGAATCCACTCGAGCGTCGAGTCGCGATGCTCCCGCTCGATCTCGTCCAGGGGCTCGATTGCCGCGATCACCTCGGCGATTCTCGCACGCATTGAACTCGCCTTCTCCAACACACCCCGGACCATTCGATCAAGCAGCACCGACTGCGAGGACAAGAAGCGCGAACGCTGCACCCAACCCGCACGTTCTTATCCAGTGGAACCAATCCCAGCGACTCTCTTCCTCTCTCCAGTTGTCAGGCACCGAATCCGGCGTCCATTTGGCAATCCGATTGTTGATAGGCACCGGACCGACGAGCGAGAACACCACCGCAACTGCCTGGATCGCAAAAGCCGCCGCGCACAAACGCCATGCATGCTCGTTCAGATGCTCGATGCGCAGCAACAGCAGGAGATTCAGCAGGGTAGAGCCCCCCATCCAGAACGGCATCACGCGCCCGAGCAGCTCGGCCAACGATTGGCGCATCATAATATGCACTTCGAACGGTTGCCGGTTCAGCGTAGGATGCGCGAACACCGCCATGTTCAGTTCACTTCCGCACATCAGGCCAAGGACCATCACGGCAACAAGCAGAAGGACCATGGAGACAAGTTTCCCACGGGTCATCCGACGGCTCAAAGGGAATCGCGCGGGACCCTCCAAATGACCGGCCACGCACCCCATTGAGTGGTCGCGCGCATTTGGGTAGGTTTAGGGGCTCGACTCGAGGTCTTTTTTTCCATGAATACCGTTATCCAGAAGCTCGAAGAGCGGGGCCTGCGCAAGGACCTGCCCGAATTCCGCGTCGGCGACTCGGTCCGCGTTCACGTCAAGGTCGTCGAAGGCGAGAAAGAGCGCGTGCAATCCTTCGAAGGCATCGTGATCAAAATCAACCGCGGCGCCAACCGTGCGACGTTTACCGTGCGCAAGGTTTCGTACGGCGTCGGCGTTGAGCGAATCTTCCCGATGCATTCGCCGCGAATCGACAAGCTGCAGGTGCTGACGCGAAACCGCGTACGCCGCGCGCGGCTGTACTACCTGCGCGATCTGTCGGGCAAAGCAGCGCGCCTCGACGTCGCGACCTGAGCGCGCTCCCCGGTCCGGCTATCTGTCGTTGGAAGCTGTCTTCCCGGCAGGAATCCGCGTCATCGTCACGTTGCCGTCCAGGTAGGCGCCCTCGGCCATCGTCAGGTTGCGCGTGTCGATATCGCCGTAGAACTTGGCGCGCGGCCCGAGCGCCACGTGAGTGCATCCGATAACTTCGCCGCGGAACTCACCCATTATCAGCAGTCGCGGCGCGAAGACCTTGCCCTCGATACACCCGTCTTCGCCGACGACGACCAGCTCAACCGAACGAACCTCGCCTTTAAAGCGGCCCTCGATTCTAACCGGTTCCTGGAAAATCAGCTTGCCCGATACATTGATGTTGCGGCCGACCGCCACCCGCGTGCGCTCCTCGGCCCAGGCGACGCCCGCATCCTTGGGTATACCTATTGAATCCATCCACTACGCAGCCGGGAAAACGTGGCACGCCACGGCGTGTCCGCCTCGACCGGTCTCCAATTTCGGCTCGACGTTACTACAAACATCTTTCGCATAAGGACACCTTGGATGGAAGGCGCAGCCGGTCGGCGGGTTCATCGGACTCGGCATTTCGCCGGGCAGCTTGATGCGTTCGGGCTTGTGCGCGGCGTCGATCGTCGGGATCGCCGAGAGCAGCGCGCGCGTGTAGGGATGCCGCGGGTTGAGGTAAATCTCCTCGCGCGAGGCGATTTCGACAATCTTGCCGAGGTACATGATCGCGACGCGATTGCTGATGTGCTCGACCACGCGCAAGTCGTGCGCGATGAACAGGTACGTGAGTTTGAGCTTCTCCTGCAGGTCCTGCAGCAGGTTGATGATCTGCGCCTGGATCGAGACGTCGAGCGCCGAGACCGGCTCGTCGAGCACCAGGAAGCGCGGATTCACCGCGAGCGCGCGCGCGATTCCGATTCGCTGGCGCTGCCCGCCGGAGAACTCGTGCGGCAATCGATCCATCGCGTCAGCGCTCATCCCGACCATCGCGAGCAGCTCGGCGATCCGGTCTTCTTTTTCGCGGCCGCGCGCGAGCTTGTGAATCTCGAGTCCCTCGCCGACGATCGAGCGCACGCGCATCCGCGGATTCAACGACGCGTACGGGTCCTGAAATACGAGTTGCATCTGCTGGCGCAGCGTGCGCAGTTCCGCACGGCCAAGCGTCGCGAGATCGCGGCCGTCGAAATAGACGGCGCCCGCAGTCGGCTCGAGCAGTTTCAGGATCAGCCGCCCAAGCGTCGATTTGCCCGAGCCCGACTCGCCCACCAGTCCCACCGTCTCGCCGGGTTGAATTTCCAGGTTGACGCCCGCCACCGCTTTTATCGAAAGTGTTCTCCCGCCGACTATTCCGGTCGATCCCGCCGGAAACTCCTTGCTGAGATTCACGACGCGGACCAGCGGCGCACCGGTGGCGGCCGTGTTCACCGGAATAGCGGCGGAGTCAGGCGCGGATGCAGGCGACATAATGGTTGGGGCCTTTGTTTTCGAGCGGCGGTTCGCCGGCGGAGCATTGCGGAATTGCGCGCGTGCAGCGCGGATGAAATCTGCATCCGGCCGGTGGATTCAGTGCGCTCGGAATCGATCCGGGAATCGCCTGCAGGCGATGGCTGCGGTTGCCGTCGATGCCCGGAATCGATTCGAGCAATCCGCGCGTGTACGGGTTGAGCGGATTTCGAAACAGCTCCGCACTCGGCGCCTGCTCCATCACGCGCGCCGCGTAGAGAATCGTCACGTCGTCGGCATACTCGGAGACGATCCCGAGATCGTGCGTGACGAGTATGACAGCGAGGCCGAGCCGCACCTGCAACTCGCGGATGAGATCGAGAATCTGCGCCTGGATCGTGACGTCGAGCGCGGTCGTCGGCTCATCTGCAATCAGCAGGCGCGGGTTACACGACAGCGCCATCGCGATCATCACGCGCTGGCGCATGCCGCCGGACAGCTGATGCGGATAGTCGTTGATGCGATGTTCGGGGTCGGCGATGCCGACCATGCGGAGCGCCTCGATGGTGCGATTGCGCGTCTCGGCGCGATTGGTGCGCTGATGAAGGCGGACGGCCTCGCCAATCTGGCTGCCGATGGTGAAAACAGGGTTGAGCGAGGTCATCGGCTCCTGGAAGATCATCGCGATTCGCGCGCCGCGAACGTGGCGCATGTCGGGCTCGCTGAGTTTCAGCAGATCCTGATCTTCGAAGATAATTTCGCCGCCGACAATTTTCGCGGTCTCGGGCAACAGCCGCATGATCGACAGCACGCTCGCCGTCTTGCCGGAGCCCGACTCGCCGACAATTCCCAACAACTTGCCGGGCGCGACGGAAAAACTCACGCCGTCGACGGCGCGCACCTCTCCCACGTCAGTAAAGAACGAAGTGCGCAGCGATTTAACTTCAAGCAGAGGCTTCACGTGACGACCAGCGTATCATCGCGCGGAGTCAACGGTGAAATCATGCGGCGGTCGCGGGATCGAGGCGGTCGCGCAGATGGTCGCCTAAGAAGTTGAACGACATCACGGCCAGGAAAATGAAAATGCCCGGAATCAGGATCCACGGATAGCGCGCGAGATTCTGCACGTCCTGCGCCTGCGCGAGCAGATTGCCCCAGCTCGCGGCCGGCTCCTGGATGCCGAGACCAAGCAGCGACAACGCGCTTTCGCCGAGGATGAAGCCGGGGACCGAGAGCGTCGCCGCCACGATCGCATAGCCCATCACCGATGGAATGATGTGACGGGTGATGATGCGCCAGCGTGACGCGCCGAGCGCCCGCGCCGCCTCGACATACGGCCGCGATCGCACGGAAGACGCCATCCCGCGGATGATTCGCGCGAAGCCGGCCCAGCTGATGAAGCTCATGATCGCGACGATCATGAAAAACGTCGTGACCGTGCTCAGTCCCGATGGAATCACCGCTGCCAGCGCGAGCAGGAAATAGAAGGACGGCAGCGACATCTCGATTTCCGACCATCGCATGATCAGGAAATCCACCGTGCCGCCGACGTAGCCGGACAGCGCGCCAATCGTGATGCCGAGCGAGAAGGTGATCAGCACGCCGATCAGGCCGACGCACATGCTGACGCGCGAGCCGTAGACGATGCGCGAATAGAGGTCGCGCCCAAGGCCTTCGCTGCCGAGCATGAAGTACGGCTCGCTCTCGCTGTCGGTGGTGAAGAGGTGGCCATGCGAGAACAGGTGGATATCGAGCCGCTGGGTTTCGTCGGCGACGTACTTGCGCGCCTTGGCATCCTGCATGTGCATCGGATGAGTGTAGAAGATTGAGCGCGACCATTCGGACGGTGCGCTCAGGTGAATCGACATGGGAGGGCAATCGGGCATCTCGCGATTCTGATAGGTCGGGTCGTAGCTGGCGAAGAACGGCGACGCGGCGGCGAGCAGATAGAAGAACGCGAGGCAGATCGCGGAGAAGCGGACTGTTCGCGAGGCGAGGCGCCATTCGCGCCCAATGCTCGAAGTCGATCGCGCAGAGACCGCTGCGACCTGCAGATTCGCCTGCATCGCCGGGACTGCGTTCATCTCACTCGGCCGCCACCGATGAAAAATCGACGCGCGGATCGACCGCGACCAGCGCGATGTCGGCGAGCAGGTTGCCCACCAGCAGCAGCACGGTGCCGACCAGCACCGACGCCATCACGAGGTAGATGTCGAGCGCGCGCACCGCGTCGAGCATCAGCAGGCCGAGTCCCTGCAGGTTCATCACGGCCTCGACCAGCGCTGCGCCGCCGAGCAGATCGCCGAGCGAATATCCCGCCATCGTGACGAACGGGTTCAACGCGTTGCGCAGCACGTGCTTGTAGATGACGACGCGTTCGGACAATCCCTTGGCGCGCGCGGTGCGCACGAATTCGGAATTCTTGATTTCGAGAATCTGCGATCGCATCAGGCGCATCAGGCCCGCCGTGCCCGAAATGCCGAGTACGAAGACCGGCAGGATGAGATGCTGGATCCGATCGGCGATCTGGCTCATCGGATCAAGCGTCGCGTAATCGGGCGAGTAGGTGCCACCGAGTGGAAACCATCCGGTCTTCAGCGCCATGTACATCATCAGGAAGGCGAGGAAAAAGCTCGGCACCGACATTCCGAAGAACGCCATGAACGACAGGAGGCGATCCCAGATCGAATTCTGATTGACGGCCACGATGATGCCGATCGGAATCGCTATCATCCACGAGAAAATCATGCTCGTGGCCGACAGGATGATCGTGTTGACGGCGCGTTCCGGAATAAGCCGGAGCACGCTCACGCGGTACTGCAGCGAATAGCCGAAGTTGAGATGCAGCACGTCCCACAGCCACTTGAAATATCGGACCATCAGCGGCTTATCGAGGCCGAACTGCTCTTCGAGCTGGCGAACGACTTCGGGCGTGATAGCGGGGTTGAGCTTGAGATTCGAAACAAAATCGCCCGGCACCAGCGACATCGCAAGAAACGAAATGAAGGTGATCCCGAGGATGAGCGGGATCATGTTGAGCAGGCGACGGATCAGAAAGCGGGTCATCGTGTCATCGGCCTGATATTTCGACGTGTATGCGGCGCCAGATGTTCAGTCGGCCTTGAATTCCATCCACTCCGATTTGTACAGGCCCCAAACTTTGGGCTGATAGTTCTCCAGCGAATTCTTCCACGACGCATAGCGCTGCTGCCGCACCGTTTCGATTATCGGCAACTGGTCGTGCAGGATTTGCTGAAGCCTCCAGTAGTATTGAGGACGCTTCGTGATATCCATTTCGGAGGCGCCCTCGTCGAGCAGCGTGTCGATTTCCGCTTCCCACGGCGTGGCGGGTGTAGGCTGATCCGGATTCCACAAGTGCAGGTTGCCCGAAGAGCGATAAAAGTTCGCGCCATCGTTCGGCTCGACCCCGGCGCCGAATCCCATCAACACGCAATCCCAGTCGAAGGACGAGTCCAGCTTGTCGACCAGCGTGGTGAACTCGAGCGGGCGGTAGTTCACCTTGATGCCGAGGCTCTCGAGGTCCTGCTTGAAGATGGTGCACATCTCGTTGCGCTCGGGGTTGCCGGAGTTGGTGGTGAGATCGAATTCGAGGGGATTGCCTTTCGGATCGGTCCGCAAGTCGGGCTTCACAAGATGATAGCCGGCTGCCTCGAGTAGGTCGGCGGCCTTTTTCGGATCATAGTCGTAATCCTTGAGATTGGGATTGTAAAAGATCTTGTTCTCAGGCGAGATGTCCCCCACCGCCGCTTCCGCGAGCCCGTGAAAGACCAGGTCGATCATCGATTTCTTGTCGACCATATGAGCCATCGCCTGCAGGAACTTCAAATCCGTGAACCAGTTGAGCTTCGGATTAGTCACGCCGTCTTTAACAAAGTGGCGCGGATTGCGGTTGAAGGTGAAAAACAGCGAGCCCGTGTCGATTCCCATCTTCTGAACCATGATGTCGAGTTCGTGGCTGTCTCTCTTTTGTTCGAGCGGATAAACCTCCTCGGGACGCGGACCGTAAACGTCGATCTGCCCCGACAGGTAGCGCAAATATTCCGCGTTCTGGTCCTGCACGATCGTCACGTTCTGCCCGTGCAGGCGCGGCAACTGACCGCCATGCTCGTCCTTCATCCAGAAATCTTCGTTGCGCACGTAATTGACGACCTGGCTCTGCGCGTAGCGCACCATCTTGTATGCGCCGCTGCCGACGAGCTGATCGGCGGGAGTGTCGATGCCCCACATATGGTTGAAGTTCCCGGCCTTCCACGCCGGCTCGAGGATATGCGCCGGGATCACCTGGATGCCGAGGGAATAGAGCAGCGGAGCGAACGGCTTCGGCGTGTGCATGACGACCGTGTAGTCGTCGGGCGCCTCGGCCACGATGCGTTGGTGATCGATAGTGAGCGCAGGGCGGTAGCTGTTAGGCACCTTGGGATCATAGATGACGTTGAGCGTGAACAGCACGTCGTGCGAGGTGAGCGGCGCGCCATCAAACCATTTCATGTGACGAAGATGAAATGTGATCGTCTTGTTGTCGGGCGCGATCTCCCATTTCTCGGCGATCCCGGCCTCCGGCAAATTCGTGACGGGATTGAGACGGAGCAGGCTCTCGAACAAATCACCGGTTAGCGTGCCTGAGGTCGAATCGGTAATCAGGATCGGATTGAAGGTGCGCGGGTCGCTGCCCACGGCGCTGTAGAGGACTTGCGCCTTCGCGTGATCAGCGTCGGGCCGGTTCACATGGCATCCGGTGAAAATCGCCATCGATGACAGCGCGATCGCGCAGGTGATGGCCGCTGGAATTCGCTTGCGCAGGCTTTCAGCTTTCATTCGAAAATGCGCCGGGCCCTTCGATGCTCAGATTCATCAGAGTGGCTCCAGGAACCGGAGTTAGAACGAACGTCGAATCGGGGATGTCACCGTTGACGATCGGCCTCAGAAAACGAAACTTGACGTGACTGCCGGCCGCCGGAAAAGTCGCGTCGACGGTGTACGGGAACATCACTCCGCCGATATCATGATAATCGGCGTAACGCACCTCGTAGTTAACCTGGCCGCCGGCCGCCGTCTCCCGCACCAGCGCTAGGTTGCCGTCGGAAAATCCAAGTTCGCGAGTGCCCGCCGCCGCGTTGCCGTAGGTCGCGACCAGCATCGTGCCGTCGTTCGAGACCGAGTCGGCTTTGCTGTCCAGCGCGAACTGGGCCGGCGCCAGTCCCATCAGCAGACCCACGGCGTCCGCCGGCGCCATCGGGATTCGCACGAACCGGTAGAGCGTGTCGGCGGTCGCCTGGCCGCGAATGAAGCGATTTGCTCCCGGCTCGAAGATTGAGAGATCCGTTCCCTGCGCCGCGATCAGCAGTGCAACGCCGAACGGCGACGTCGCCTCGACCCGCAAACTGCCCGGCCGCCGCGCGACAATTTGCTCCTTGGCCTTCACGTGCTGAGTGCCGACGGTATATTCCATGACGGCCGGCGTCTCGACCGACACGAGCCGCTTGTCACGCTTGGCCAGTGCCGCGACCATCTTCTGTGCCTGATATTTGTTGGCGTCCCAGCCGGGGATTGGCGTCGGGGGCAGCGGCGGCGGATGAGTTTCGATGTAGAAGCAGCCCGAGCTTCCGAGCATCGCCAGCAGGAGTATCGAGGCGGCGGCGAGCGGAACTGTTCTTCGGCGCCGACTCCGTTCAGTGGCCCGCGCTGGCGGCATTCTGCAGGACCTGGATTTTATCCTTGAGGCGGGCGACCTGTTCGGTTTCCTGCGACTTCTTCAAGGCGTCCGAATATTCGTGGCCGGCTTCCTTGACCTTGCCCAGCTTGCGATAGGCGTCGCCGAGATGCTCGGTGATAGTCGGATCGCTGCCGGTCAGGTTGACCGCCTTCTCCAGTTCCTCGACCGCTCGCTTGTAGTCGCCCTTCTGGTAGTAAACCCATCCGAGGCTGTCGACGTAAAATCCGTCCTCAGGCTCGATATCGAGTGCGCGCTTGATCAGCTTTTCCGCCTCGTCGAGGTTGGTGCCCTGCTCGGCGTAGCTGTAGCCGAGGTAGTTCAGCGCCTGCGCGTTGGCGGGATTCAGCTCGATCGCCTTCTTCATCTCGGCCATGCCTTCTTCGCGCTGCTTGTTCTGATCGAGCGCCGCACCGAGCGTGAAGTGGAACTTGTCATTCTTGGGATCGGCAGCGACCATCTTGCGCGCCAGCTCGATCGCCGCCGGGTAATCTTTCTTTTCCTGGTAGACCCCGACCATGAAGCCGATGATTTCCGGGTCGTTAGGCTTCTTCGCGAGCGCATCCTTCAGCGCGCCCAGCGCCTGGTCGTAGTTGTTCTGCTTGTCGTACAGGTACGCGAGCTGCAGGCGCGACTCGACGTAATGCTCGTTGTCGGCGGGAATCTTGTTGAACTCGCTTATCGCCTTGTCGTTCTCGGACAGCTCCGTGTACACCGTGCCGAGATAGTAGTGGACGCGGTAGTTGTCGGGCTCGGAGCCGAGCACCAGGTTGAACTCGGTCGCGGCGTCGTCAAAGTTGCCCTGCTCGACATAAAGCAGGCCAATCTTGGTGCGGGTGTCGGCAGGATTGGTCTCGACCTGCTCGGCGCGCTTCAACTCGTCGAGCGCCTCGTTGTATTTCTTCTGCCCGACGAGGATTTCCGCTTTGCGCTTGCGCACCAGCTCGTTGTTCGGATTGATCTGCGTGATCTTGTTGTAATAGACGAGCGCATCCTGCGGCCGCTCCTGCCGCTCGCGCAGCAGCGCAAAGTCAAGCAGCACCAGCTCCGACTGCGGATTCAGATCGAGCGCCTTCTGATAATATTTCTCGGCGCTGGCGTAATCCTTCGACGCCACCATCACCTTGCCGGCGTAGTAGTAGCCAAGGAATGAATTGGGATCGAGCGCGATAAGCTGCTCGAACGTCTTCTCGGCTTCGCCGTAATCGCCGCGCTTGGCGTAGAGCGTGCCGAGATAGAGATAGGCTTCCTGGTTCTTGGGATTGAGGCGCAGCACCTCTTGATAATCTTTTTCCGCGGTGGTGTCGTCACCCAGCGCCGAGCTGATACCCGCGCCGAGCAGCCGCGCGTCGGCCGAATCCGGATTGATGGCGAGCGCCTGGTTTACCTGCTCGAGCGCCTCCTTCAGGCGTCCGTCGCGCACGTACAGCGTCGCCAGCCGCACCTTCAGCGCGGCATTGGAGGGATCGTACTGGACCGCCTCCGCATAATCCTTCAGCGCCTCTTCGCGGTCGCCGTCGTTCATCGCGACTTCGGCCCGCAGGAACGCGCTCATCGCGCGCGCGTCGGAGGGTACGTCTACCGCCGGCGCGCCGCCGAACGGATTGTCGCCGCCCACGCTGGCGCTGCGCAGCAACTCCGGCTTCGCACTGGTGCTTTGCGTGCAACCTAAAAACGCGATCGACGCGGCCGCAAGCGCGATCATCGCGCGTGTACTGAAACGAATAATCACTAGAACAGATTCCCGGGAAAGCTTATCAATGGGGCCAACACCACGCTCTTGGATCATCTACGCGAGGTGTCCCGCGACCGTTACAACCGCCGGCGGACCTTTGCGCATCTTCTACAATACAAGATTTCCCTAGCCGGATGCGACTGTGCAACCGTCATTTGATCTATTGCCGATCGGCGGCCCGCATGCCAAGCAGCGAGCCCGCGGGATCCACGCAATCACCTGCGCGGTGGGCGGCAGGGCTGAGCCCTGCACCCACTGTCCATACCGAAAAGCCCTGCGGACAGGTCTTTTCGAAAAGTTCTAACAGGGGCGAAGCCCCGCATCCTGCGTGTGGACACTGGGTCGCAAGGGGTCACCCCTTGCCGCCCACCGCGCAGGTGATTCATCATTCTGACGGAGCGTAAGCCCCCTCAATTGTCCCAAGTTCCCACGCAAACTGCCGATTCTCCCAGCGCCGCGCAGCTCGCGACTACTCTTCATACGCCGCGCAAGCTCGGCCTCGTCCCGCTCGTATGCGTGATGTACCTCGTCGTGAGCGGCGGTGCGTACGGCCTCGAGGATGCCGTGCGGATGGCCGGGCCGCGCCTGACGTTCCTGCTATGCGTCCTCGTCCCGCTCACGCTCAGCCTGCCGACTGCGCTGATGGCGGCGGAGTTGACGGCGCTGATGCCGGTGGAGGGCGGTTTCTACTTTTGGGTGAAGCAGGCGCTCGGGCCGTTCGCCGGTTTCGCCGAGGCTTACCTGACAATTTTATACACCGCCGTCGACATGGCGATTTATCCGGTACTCTTCGCCAGCTATCTTTCGTTCATCCTGCCGATCGGCCCGGTGGCGCAAGTCGCGATCGGAGTCGCGCTCGTCTGGCTCGCCGGCGGTCTGAACTTTCTCGGTATCAGGCCGGTCGGGATGGCGTCGGTCGTGCTCGCTGCCATCCTCGTCTCGCCGTTCGCGATACTGGTGATCGTCGGCCTCCCGCGCCTTGTGCACTTCGCGATGCCCACGCCGCCGCTGTTCGGCGCAGACCCATGGGGCGCGCTCGGCGCCGGGCTTACGGTGGTCATCTGGAATTTCAGCGGATGGGAAAACTTGAGTGTGGTGTCGGCGGAAATTGAAAATCCGCGGCGCAACTATCTGCGCGCCGTGCTGATCGCGATGCCGATAATCGTGGCCGGCTACGTGCTCCCGCTGGCGGTCTCCGTCTCAGGCGCGACCACAACAGCTGGCTGGGGCACGGGATCGTTCTCGCACGTTGGCTACGAGATAGGCGGACGCGCACTCGGCGGCGCGTTGGCGCTCGGCGGCGCCGTGATGTCGTTTGCGGTATTCGAGGCCGCGATGCTCTGGGTGTCGCGCATGCCGTTCGTCCTCGCGCGCGAGCGCTATCTCTCGCCGCCGCTGGCCCAGCTATGGTCGACGACCGCGACGCCGGGCAAGTCGATCCTGCTCTGCTGCGTAGTCTTCACGCTGCTGGTTCCGGTCGGCTTCGTCGCGCTGGTAGTGCTCGACGTCTTCTTCTACATGGCGGCGCTGGCGCTCGAGCTGTTCGCGTTGATCCGGCTGCGCAAGCTGATGCCCGATCGCGCCGGCATCTTCACAATCGGCGGGCCGGCATCTTCACAATCGGCGGTGGCCGCGCGGGCCTGGCGCTGGTGGTAATTCTTCCGATACTCACCTGGGCAGCGACCTTCGGCCTCGCAATCTCAGCCGGCGTAGCGAAAACCGACTTCATCCTCGCGATCGCGCTAGGCCTATGCGTCTGGCCGGCCTACGCAATCTGCCGCCACCGCTACGGCGGCCCAATTTCACAATAATCGTGCAGAGCCTGTCCTGAGCGCGGTCGAAGGAGGTCACCCCTGCCGAAGGAAGTGTGAAACCCACCGTGGATTTCACATTAAATTCTTACCGCTGAAGGTTCGACTCCTGCGCAGTAAGCCGATACAGCGCGATCGCCTCATTCTGCAATTGCGGCTCGATAGTGAATTTTTGTTGCAGCGAATCGAGCTCGCTCTTCAAAACATCCGCATACTGCTGCGACTCGGGCGCCGCGAGCAGCAGAAACACCGGCGTCTTCGCGCCAATCGCCGCCGTAAGCGAATCAGCCTCGGCCGTCGACATCTGTTCGCCGTCGAAGACCACCGGCGGCACCAAACCGTTCCATCCAGCCGCGCGTTTTTCGTACAGGCGATGCAGATGGTAGTCGGTGAACGTTTCGCCCGGGTCCAGCGAGTTAAGGCCGACGAAATTGAGATTGTCGCCCGGCAGATACAGCTCGAGGAACTGCAGCGAGATATTGCTGACGACGATCGCGCCGTGCGGCAGCGTCGAATCGACCGACTGCAGCGCCGGGATCATCGTCGATTCGGCGGGCTGCGCGCTGAGCCGCACGGCAGCTTCCGAAGCCAGCGAGACGAACAGCAGCAGGTCGAGCACGATCACGCCGGCCGCCGCCGCGAGCTGACCGGCGCTTCGATTTTGATTGCGCAGAACCTCGCGCATCCATCGACTCGCAATCGCCGCGCCCGCGCCCGCCGCGATAAACAGTACGAACGCCGCCGGCAGAATGAATGCCACATCCGTGAAAATGTAAAAGCTGTAGAGCCCGGTCAGCGCTGCAAGGTACCCGAGCCCGAACCACAGCAGGCGGCGCGCGGCCGATCTTTCGGGAGCGCGCAGAATCGCGACGAACCCGACGATCGCAAACACGGCCGCCGCGAACGGGTAGAGGAAGTAGCGCGGGTTTCCGCGATCGCCGAGCATCCCGTCGAGTCCGAGCAGCGTCGTGAGGTACACGAGCACGTTGCCATGCGGATTTCGCGGCATCGTGGGCCCGAACAGGTACGCGGCGCTGAATGTCTTGCCGCCTGCGCCGTAAACCTCGGGCACCCACCACGCGTAGCCGCTCGCGAACGCGCTACCGAGATTGATCGAGTTCTGATGCAACTGCCACGCGACCGGAATCGCGAAACCGATTGCAATTGCGATCGCAGCTTTGAGCAGACTCGAAAAATCCCGCCGCTCCAGCGGAACCACCACGACGCACACCGCAAGGCCAACAAGGATTGCAGCGTTAGTCGGCCGGATGACCGTCGAGAATCCCGCGAAGAACCCGAACGCCAACCATACCGCAGTTTGTGTCCAGCTCGGCGACTGAGCCGCGTGATCCGACGTCGCCAGCACCAGCATCCTCGCGGCGCAAATCGTCACGAACAACGTCGGCACGTCGCTCATCACCAGCGACGAGTACGTTATGAAGACCGGGGAGAGCGCGAGCGTCAGCGCCGCAATCGTCGCGGCCAGGCGGCCCAACTGCCGCCCGCGCATCAGCATGTAGACGCCAAACACCGAGAGCATCCCGAGAATCATCGAGGCGTAGAGCACTGGAGAGTCCCTTCCGCTCAAGCGGTAGAAGAACTCCAGGATAAGCGGGTAGCCGCCGGTGTAGCGCGAAGGGTAAGTATATCCACCGAAATGGAGCACCGCACCGCGACCAGCCGCAAGGTTCATTCCCGACGCGGCGTATTCGAGTCCATCCGGCCACGGCATCAGTTCGAATCCACGCTGCGAGCCGGCGGATCTGATCATCACTTTCGTCAGGATCAAGATCGCCGCGATAATCACCCAATCGAAGCGATCGGGCAGCAGATAAAGATAGGCGGCGGATCCGACCGACTGCTTCGATGACTTCGCGCGGCTCATCGCGACCCGTCTCCGACACTGCCGACGCCGCGCGCATCGCCGCATGGCTCCTCGTCGTCCTGCTCATCCCCCGCATCATCCGGATGCTCTACCCCGAAGTCTGGGTCGAAGACGATTTCTATCTCGAAAGCGCGTGGCTGGTGAGCGTCGGGATGCGCCCGTACCTGGATTTCGTTCAACCGCATATGCCGCTGCTCGAATGGATCGCCGGATGCTATCTCAAGTTGTTCGGCGCAAGCCATCAGTCGATCGAGATCCTGAACGAGGCCGCGATCTTCGCCGCCAGCATCTTGACCTGGTCGCTAGCTCGCCGCGTCGCCGGCCGTCCCACCGCAATCGCCGCGTCGATTCTATACGCCTGGAGCTCGCTGGTCTTTCGCTATCACGTCTACGAGCGCGAGAGCTTCGTCGCGCCGCTGCTCGTCCTCGGCGCGCTCGTCACGCTCGACGACACGATGCCCGCGATGCGCCAGGCCGCAATCCTCGCAGGCATTTTCTTCCTCGCCTGCGCGATCAAACTAACTTCGGTGATCCCGTTCCCGGTGATGCTGCTTTTCATCGCCGTCGCCTGCCGCCGTATCACCGCCGCAGTCGTCTCCGGCGTAATCTTCACCCTCGCGCTCGCTGCCTTCAGCGCGTTCCTCTACCGGCTCTACGGCAGCGAGTTCATCTTCCAGACCTTCGTCTTTCATTTCATGAAAGGACACGACACCGCCGGCGACATCGCGGCCTACCCGCGCATGATCCTCGACGTGATGGTGCCGCTGTTCGTCCTCGGATGCTGGCGAATCTTTGCCGATCGCATTTTCAGCCGCGGCGTGATCCTCGTGCTCGCCATCGTCGCCGCCGAATACGCCTTTTACGGCGTGCTCAGCCCGACCGCATGGGGCCACAACTATCTCGAGCCGCTGCCGTTCATCGCGATCGTCGCCGCCATCGGCGCAATCGCACTAATCGAAGCCGGCCGGGCCGCATCGCAACGATGGCAATTTCTCGCGGCCGGCGCCGCGCTGATAGTCGTCTCACTCATCTGGATCGCGCCGATCGTCAACGAGAACTGGCTGCATGGCGCCGTTTACGGCTTCGGCTTCGTCCCACGCGCGGAAATCTCGCAGCTCGCCGACGCGCTGCGCGCCGCCAGCCTGCCCGGCGACGACGTGATCGCGCCGTCGTTCATATGCTTCGAGGCCGGCCGCCGCGAACTCATTCGCTATCCTGAAACCTACGGCGTCTACCGCGAAGCGAAAGCCGAGTACGACGCCGACGGCTTCTTCGCCGCGCGCAGCCGCCTCGGCAGCGCCGACTTCTTCCAGCTGATCTCGGACACGCGCCACTACTGGACCGATCAGATGCGCGACGCGATCGCCAGCGGCAAAGTCTCCGCCGTAATCAGCGACTCGCCAATCCAGTTACTCCCGCTGGTGCTCGTCCCCGAAGACTTCCTCGCAGCCAACGGCTTCCGCCCAACCCTCACGACAGAACATTTCACGCTATGGACCCGAGCCGCGAAAGGAAACGGAACGTAATCTAAATGTGAAACCCGCGATGGGTTTCACACTTCCCTCGGCAGGGGTGACCCCTGCACCCGGTATTCAGAAAAAAAGATGCGGGACGGAGTTTACCCTGAGCGAAGTCGTAGGGTCCCTGTTAGAAGGGTTGTGGAGCGGAGGCGTTCCACTCTTACCTCGCCCGTTCTTTTTACGGGAGAGGCGGCTGGCCGCTCGCGGCCAGCGGTGAGGGTTCTGCGATCGAAGCAGTATTGCCCGCTTGTTGCTGCCTCAGTGCTGATGTCGGTCTGGCGCCGCCATCCGACGCCACGAAAACTCTTCCGGCCGCTGTCGGCTCAATCCAGTGGTGCCGAATCCTAACCTCCCCTTGTCCGAGGGGAGGTCGGCGCCGACCGCAGGTGGCGCCGGGAGAGGTGCAACGCATGCCAACGCACCAGTAGGGCGGGCCGCCGTGCCCGCCATTTTCTACTTGCACCAAGTCAGAGAGTGGTGCTGCCAATGAGCGGCGGCCCCAGTGTCTATCAATTGCAATTAAACGAGCAGGCCTGGATGCGTTGTCGCGCGCTGCACCCCACCCGGCGACACCGCGCTTCCCGCGGCTTACGCCGACCTCCCCTCGGACAAGGGGAGGTTAGGATCTCCTATCCAACGTCACTGCTGACGCCAGCTCGCGCCGCCATCCGATGTCACGAAAACTCTTCCGCCCGCAGTCGACTAAATCCAGTGATGCCGAATCCGGGAGAGGTGCGACGCCCGCCAACGCATCAGTGGGGCGGGCCGCCGTGCCCGCCATTTTCTAACTGCACCAAGTCAGAAAGTAGTGCTGCCGCCGGCGACGGTCCCTGTGTCTCTCAATTGCAATTAAACGAAGCAGGCGTGGATGCGTTGTCGCGCGCTGCACCTCACCCGGCGACACCGCGCTTCGCGCGGCTTACGCCGACCTCCCCTCGGACAAGGGGAGGTTAGGATCTACTGTCTCGCGTCACTGCTGACGCCAACTCGCGCCGCCATCCGTCGTCGCGAAGTTCCTCCCACCGGCAGTCGTGATCGTCGCGTCATTAGCATCGGCCGCAGACACCGCCGTGAGATTCTCCATCGTCGGCGTAATAACCAGCGTCCAATGCTCGCCGTCCGTGGTGCGGATCACCGTGCCGCTGCGGCCGACGATCCAGCACACGGTCGCCGACGGCGCCGCGCCCGCGGTCAAGTCTGTAGTGACTCCGCTCTGCTGAATCTGCATTTCGCCATTCGCGTCGCGCCGCCGGACCATTCCGTTCCTGCCAACGATCCACGCAACCGATCCGCCGGGCGCCTCGATCGTCGCAAGCGATGCCTCCGAAGCAGACTTGCTCTGACCTGACACTTGCGAAGTCGCCGCGCTCACCGCCGCGCCGCTCGCAAAAGCGCCGTAAGATTGTGCTTCGAACTTCGCCGCACCGCCCTGCGCGACCATCGCATCCGCGGCAGCAGGCGCCCCCGCGCTTCCCGCCATCGCGCGCGGCGCCTGGCGCGCGGCATTCATCGCTAATCCGTTCGAAGCTGGCGCTGGCGCGGCCGGCGCAATTGGCGCCGCCGGCGCGACGGTTTGCTCTGCGGGAGCAGGCGCGGGTTTTTGCGCCGCGAAATTCGTCGCGCTTCCTGCCAATGCGCGCGGAACGGTGGCACCCATCGCATGCGCTCGCGGCGCCTCCGTCCGTGCAGCTTCGTTCATCGCGATCTCATCGGAAGCCGGCGCGGCTGCTAGGACGGCGGGCGCAGGCGCTGGCGCAACGGCTTGCGCTGCGGGAGCGGGTGCAGGCTGTTGCGCCGCGAAATTCATCGCCGGCGCGACTTCATTCTTCGCCATCGCGACCAGCTGATCTTGCTCGGACTCGTCGTTTGCGGGACGCCGTATCGAAATGAACACAACAACTGCCGCGACTGCCGCCAGCGCGGGAATCGCGATGCGCCATCTTCGATACCACGGCATCTCCGACGCCGACTCCGCGATGCGCGCGCTATTCTCGGCGCGCGCGATGTCCGCCAGCAGCACCTGGCATCGCATGCAATCGGCAAAATGACTCTCCAGCCGCTCGCGCTCGGCCGCCGCGATCGATTTGTCGGAATATGCCGCGAGCGATTCCGCGTCGGCGCATTCCGGCGTCGCCGGCCCGGGCCGATCGCGCATCGCGCGGCGCAGGATCGCGTCGATCGGCTCGTTATTTCTGTCGGCCGGCGTCACCGATTCACCATTCCTCTCCCTTGGAACGAACCGCGGCCGGAAAATTGCACTGCGCATCGTTTCATTTGAGGTCCGGGAGCGCGCGCGACAGGTCGATCTGCAAATCGCCCGCCGCGAAATCATAACACAGCCGAATCTGCTCCTGGCTCAGCTGGTCGCCTTCGTGCAACATCCGCTCGATCTCGCCCTTGAGATAATCGCGCGTGCGTGCCAGCCGCCGCGATACCGTCGATTCGTGCTCATCCATCACGCGCCCGATCTCCTTGAGCGACAGCTCGTGACGGTAGTAGTACGCCATCCGCATCCGGTCCCGCGGCGCGAGCGACTTGAGCGCGGCGTCGAGCGCCCTGCCCAGCATCGCGACGTAGCGGGCGCGATCGGAGTCGGGCGCGTCGCCGTGATCGCCGTCGCTCGCCTGTTCGATCTGATCATCGAGCGGCTGGATCCGGCTCTGCGATCGGATGTAATCGACGTGCCGCTGCGCCAGCACGGCGCGCATCCAGGTTAGAATCGAGCTGCGGCCGTGAAAGTAGCTGAGAATCGAGCGGCGGCGGCCGTCGCGAACCTCCATCCCGTACATCTCGGCCCACAACGAATCCGCCAGCTCGCGCCCGCGCGCCTCGTCGCCCGCAATCGCACGCGCCGCCGCGTACAGCGCCGGCCTGAAGCTGGTGATGAAATGCTCCCACGGGGCAGATTCTCCCGCGATGCATGCGAGCGCGAGGCTCAAGTCTTGGGCGTGGATCGCGTCGATGAATGTATCGATGCTCGCGCCCGCGACCACACCCGCCGCCCGCGCGCCACGCCAGGCTGCGTCGTGAAGCGAATCGTCGCCGACGGCCCAACGCGGATTGCGAGCGCGACTGCACAGGCGCGCCAAAGCGGGACCATGCTGTGCGACGAATTCTGGCGGCGCTTCGCTCAAGTTGATGCCCGTCCCGTCAGGATAGACAACAGGAGGCGCGCGCGAAATCGTCGGCGCACAAAACCACAGCGTGCGGCTTCGAAGAGCCGTCGAAGAAGAAAAGTCCGGTCAATGCGTCGAGGGGGTTACCCTCGCAGGCGCTCTATCCGGCGGAGGTGGACAGGTAGCTGGCGAGCATCAGCGCTCCGACCGTCAATGCCGATCCTAGGACAACGAATACAGCCATCCGTGCCATGCTGCTCATCGCTGACTCCCCTGGCGGAAATCCGCTGCCAGGCGTGACTTTCCGCGATTTCGGACATTACCCATGCTTATCCGACAAATCAGCTAGCGCGATGCTATCGGCTGGTCAATATGGGTCGATAACTGGGCCCAAATTTGCGTGAAAACGCGTCAATTTGCGCGTCGATTGCGTGATGGCTCGCGTTCGTGAGATGGAGACTTCGGGGTGATTTGAATGTACCGTGTCCGGATTCGAGCAATCGCGGCGGCCATTCTCGCGCTATTGATGGTCGCATCGCACGTGTCGGCGCAGGATTCCGCCGCAGTCCAGAACCAGATTCGCGCCGAGTTGGAACAGTGGATGGCTGATTTCAACGCCGGCAAGGCATCGGCCGTCTGCTCGCTGTTCGCGCCCGATTTGATTTCAGATTTTCGCGGGCAGCCCGAGGACACTTATAATTCTCTGTGCGCCAACTTGCAGATGGCGCTGTCGGACCCGGCCAAGACTTATCACTATCAACTCGAAATCAAGGAAATCCTCGTGTCAGGCGATCTCGCGGCCGTGCGGCTCGTCTGGACCCTGAACGTGAGCTCCAAAATCGCACCTGCAGAGACGACCCGCGAACCCGGCCTCGACATCTTCCGGCGCCAGCCGGATGGGAGCTGGAAGATAGCGCGCTACATGGCTTACGAAGCTCCAGGGCCGAGTTGAGTAACTGAATTAAATGTGGAACCCGCCTGGGTTCCACACCTCCTTGGGCAGGGGTGACCCCTGCACCCGGTATTCAGAAAAGCAGCGGGCGCCGAGCGAGGTTATCGCTCGGCGCCCGCTCATGCCTCAACCACTGCCTGCCCTATCTTAATGCGCTTTCTGGAAGTGGCGCTCTGCTGCCATGTACTTGAACGGATGCGACTTCCAATCCTCGCGCGCTACCGGATGACTCTCGAGGTACCCGTGCAGCCCGGGATGATCCTCGACGTAAGTGTGATTGTCGACCAGCGCTGGATCCTTCTCTAGCTGGTGCGCGACGTCGGGGTGCGAGTCCATATAGCGATCGGTGCTCGCCAGCGGATGCGCGCCGCCCCATCCATGGTCGCGATAGAAATCCTCCCGCGCCATGAAGCGGTCGGGATGCTGCTGAAGCTCCTGCCGAATCTCCGGATGGTTGCTGAAGTAGTCGTCGAGTCCCGGATGCTCGGCCAGGAACTGCGGGTTATCAACCAGCCGCGGGTCGTGGCACAGTTGCTCGGCGACCTCGGGATGCTCGTTTAGATAGCCGTTATCGAAACGCGCGACCGGGTAGGGCTTGTAGCCGTTGTCCCAGCGCAAATCGTGACGCCATTCGTCGCTCATGAAGCGGTAGGGATGCGACTGCAGGTCGGTCCTGATTTCAGGATGCTGCGACAGATATTCGTCGAGTCCCGGATGAGTGGCGAGGAAATGCGGGTTGTCCACCAGGCCCGGATTGGCGCCCAACTCGTGCGCAACTTCGGGATGCTCGTCGAGGTACCCGTTGTCGAAGCGCGAGACCGGCCCCGCGAAAGCGCTGGTAGCTATCGCGCCGGCAAAGGCCAGCGCCGCGAGAGTTGTTAGGGATTTTTTCATGATCGGTCTCCTGTTCAGTATTAGTACGCGTCGGTCCGTATTCGTGTTTCGTTGAGAGTTGGACGGCGCAGTCGCGGGATTCGTTTACAGTGAATAAGCCCGCGCTCTTTTTTGAAGAGCCTGAAATTATTTCAGACGGTGTGTAAACGAATGTTCATCTGGTTTCGTCAAATGGGTCGGGAAAATGTAGTCTCGGCCCCGGGGACTGGGTTTGTCTGATCGTCGCGCCCCGGAACCGACTAATGGTGGAGCTTTCGGATGAGGAGTTGTGCAAAAGAATCGCCGCGCGCGACGCGGACGCATTCGAGGTCATGGTCGAGCGCCATCAGGGGCGCGCGTACCGGCTCGCCTCCTCTATACTTGGCAACGAGGCCGATGCGCGCGACGTCTCGCAGGACGCCTTCATCCGGCTCTACGAATCGGCCGGGCGGTTCGACGGACGGTCGCGCTTTTCGACCTGGTTCTATCGGATCCTGGTCAATTTATGCATCGACCATCAGCGCAAGAATCGATGGTGGCGGCGGCTGGCGCCGCTGGCGGGTCCCGGCGGCGATGATCCCGATGAACGCGCCGTCGATCCGCCGTCGAACGCGGCCGGGCCCGAGGCTGAGGCGATGCTGACGCAATCTATCCGCCGCCTTCGTCCTGCGCTCGCGAAGCTTTCACCGCAGCAGCGCGCCGCGGTCCTGCTGCAGACGCAGGAGGGATTTTCGAGCCGCGAAATCGGCGAGGTGCTCAAGTGCTCGGAGAACACCGCGCGCGTGCATTTGCATCGCGGGATCGCGCAGCTCCGGAAGCTGCTGCAAAACGACTGACTAATGAAGTGAGTAACTGACTGACTAATCGAAAAACGACTGACCAGGCATGGCTGAAATTCATCCAGAGACTGAACTGATCCCGTACCTGCGCGGCGAGTTGAGCGCCGACGAGCGCGCCCGCATCGGGGCGCATCTGGAGGGATGCGCGCAATGCCGCGCCTCGGTCGATGCGTCGTCCGCGATATTGACGAGCCTGGCGCGCGTCGTCGATGAAGTACGCGATCCGGATTGGACTGCTTACCGGGCCGAGCTCACGCGCAAGCTGCGCGCGCGCCAGGCCGGCAGTGCGACTTTGCGCGGGCGATGGCGATCGCGGCGGGCGGATCTTCGGTTGCCGGTCTTCGGCTGGCCGTCGATGGCGCTGGGCACCGCGGCGGTTGCGGTGCTCGCGATCGCGCTGGTGTTCCATCGCGGCGCCGGGATGCCGCCCGTGCCCGGTGTCGATCAGCTCGAGCTGCAGCAGGAGTTGGGCAGCACGGATGTCGGCTTGCTGGCCAACTATCACGTCGTCGAGCATCTCGATCTGCTCGAGAACTATGACGTGATCGAGCATCTGGACGAACTGGGGCCCGGGAATCGCCCGAACAATGCAACGCCGTCGTAAAGCGGCCGCAATCATGATGTTGGCGGCTGTGTTTGTCGGTTCCGAAGTGGGGAGAGCGTCGGCGCAGCAGGCGCCGCCGGATTTGAGAATGTTGATGGACCTTGATCTGTTCGAACCGCGCAACAACGGCGCTGGAGCGGCGGCGTCAGGCGCAGCTCCCGGCGACGACTCGATGCTCAATCAGATACAAACACTCGACCAGATGGGAGCCCTCGGACATCATCAACCCGCCGCCCAGGGAGGCGACGCGCAGGCTCCCAGAGCCACTAGCGGAGCCGCACCCGCGCCCGCATCCGGCGCCGAAGATGTCGCACCGCCGATGACGCCTCAGCAAATGCCGTCGAGCGCGCCGAGCGCTGACGTCGAGGGGCCGCTGCCATGACCCGTCGCACGCAGTTCGCGAGTGCGGTGATGCTCGCAATATTTTTGCTCTGCGGATGGCATCGTGGGGCGCCCGCTTATGCGCAATCGCCGCCGCCGGCCGCATCCGAGCCTTCCAACGACGCCGAGCGTGCGCTCGCCGCGGCGCATCCGAATCAATGGGCGCAACTGACGCCTGATCAGCGCGCGCAAGTGCTGCAGAACTTTCGGCGATGGCAATCGATGAACCCCGCGGAGCGGGAAAAGGTGCAGCAGAACTTCGAGACCTTCCGCAATCTGCCGCCCGAAGAACGCAGGCGAGTGCTTGAAGGGTTGCGCAAATGGCGCGAGCTGCCGCAGGCGCGGCGCGAAGAATTGCAGCAGCAGTACGCACGCTACCGCGGTCTGCCGCCGGAGCAGCGCGAAGGTATGATGAAGCGATACCAGCAGTTCGAGCAGTTGCCGCCGGAGCAGCGCCAGAGAATGCTCGCGAACTGGCATCGATGGCAGGCAATGACGCCCGAGCAACGCCGCGAAGCACGCCGCCGCTTCGGCCTATGGCGCCAGCATCGGCCGCAGCCGTAGAGGCAGAGATTGCGTCATGCTAAACGGTGCTCAACCATCCACAATTTCCGAATGGTCGCGGGTAACGTGTAAACGACCTTGCTGCTAGACCCGTCTTAGACTGCGAATCGTAAATTCTTGACTCGATTGCCTTGGGCGATCGACGGACACTCAGGAGGAGAGAGATTATGCACGCATCGAGAAGGAAATGGCCGGCAGCTTTGCTTGCCGTGCCTCTGGCGCTCTGCATGGCGGGAATGGCGCGCGCGCAAACGTTCGACGCGCAGTTCGTTCCATGTAATTCAGTAACAGTACCCGCTGCCCTCACCTGCGCGGCGACACAGGATCCGATCAAAAGCGGCGGCTCCACCATCAGCGCGATGGGCGACGTGACCGCGACGCTCCACGGCGCGGCGAATAACACCTCGTACACCGTCACTTTCGTCTCGATTGACGGCACGCAGACGAGCACGATCGGCACTCTGATGACCGATTCCCACGGCAACGGCGCGATTCGCAAGGACGCGTTCTACAAATTCGGCACCGTCGGCGCCGGCAACGTCGTGCTGACCAGCGGCGCAGGCGAAGAGTTCACGACCGGATTGACCGTATCGTCCAACGGTCTCACCTCGGGCCGCGACTACGAGCCGGGCCTGGTCCGCTGCACCGACGTGGCAGTGCCTGGGGCACTTACCAGCTGCGGCAGTGATCCACTGAGCACCGGTCGCGTCAATGTCGAAAACCCGGACGGCGCTGTCGCGATCCGCATCTACGGCGCCCGCCCGAGCACTACCTATAATGCGATCTTCATTTCGCCGAGCGGCGGCACGCCGGTGACGATCGGCACATTCCCCGCAACCGACAAGCACGGCAATGCGACGCTGACAGCTGAGTCCGTATTTGCGGCGAGCACGATCGCTTCGGGCACGATCGAGATACTGAGCGGCAGCACCAACGAGTTCGTAAGCGGATTCAAGGTCGATGAAAAGTTCATACCTCCGGCCGCCTCAATCTCGAACCTTGTAGCATGCGGCACGGTGACCAATCCTGACGACCTGACTTGCGGCGGCGATCCGCTCGATTCCGGCGGCTACGAAGTGAGCGCGACCGGGCAGATAAACGTGAGCCTGAAGGGAGCGGCGCCGAGCACCAACTACGAGGTCTATTTCCGGCCGATCGACAACTCGGGTGATGTCGATACAGGTCTGGAAGTATCGACCAACACGCTCGGCAATGGGTCAAAGTCCAAAGCCTTCTTCACGTCGGATACGATCAACTCCGGCACGCTGGTGGTGAAGGAAACCGGCGCCGATCAGCCTGATCAGTTCGTGGCAGGGTTCGCCGTTCACTAGACGCGGCACAACACGCAAGTAACAGCGGGCGGCAAGAGCAATCGAGCCGCCCGCTTTTGTTTCCTGATACCGGGTGCAGGGGTCACCCCTGCCCAAGGAAGCGTGAAACCCACGGAGGGGTTTCACATTTGATTAAGTGATTTACCCTTCCCCGCGATTAAGGCGCGGTGCGGTCGAGCGAGCGATACTGAATCGCCTCGCTCACATGATGGGCGCCGATCGCAGCCGCCCCGTCGAGGTCGGCTATCGTGCGCGAGACTTTCAGGATGCGCGTGTAGGCGCGTGCGCTCAGCCCGAGCCGGTTGATCGCCAGCTCGAGCAGGCGTTCTCCGCCTGCCTCGACCTGGCAATGAAGCCGGAGATCGCTCGCGCGCATCTGCGCGTTGCAGAAAAACGGCATCCCGGCAAACCGCGCGAGCTGCGCCTCGCGCGCCCGGTTCACACGCTCGCGAATCGCCGTCGACGGCTCGCGCGCGACGCGATCGGTCAGGTCCTTGTACTTCACCGCGGGCACTTCGATATGAATGTCGATCCGATCGAGCAGCGGCCCCGAGATGCGCGAGCGATAACGCTGAATCGCGATCGGCGAACAGGAACATTCGTGCTGCGGGTCGGTGTAGAAGCCGCACGGGCACGGGTTCATCGCGGCCACCAGCATCACGGAGGCGGGGAAGGTGAGGGTGCCCATCACGCGCGAAATCGTGATGCGCGCGTCCTCGAGCGGCTGGCGCAGGACCTCGAGCACGTTCTTGCGAAACTCGGGCAACTCGTCCAGGAACAAGACGCCATGATGCGCCAGGCTGACCTCGCCGGGTCGCGGAATCGAGCCGCCGCCAATAAGGCCGGCATCCGAGATAGTGTGATGAGGCGAGCGGAACGGACGCGTCGTGATCAGCGCGCGGCCGTCGAGCAGGCCCATCACCGAGTGGACCTTGGTGGTTTCGATTGCCTCCTCGAAGGTCATCGTCGGCAGGATCGACGGCAGGCGCTTGGCGAGCATCGTCTTGCCCGAGCCGGGCGGCCCGATCATCAAAACGTTATGCCCACCTGCGGCAGCGACCTCGAGTGCGCGCTTGGCCTGCTCCTGGCCTTTGACCTCGCTGAAATCGACGTCGTAAATGTTCGCGCTGCTGAACGCGGCGCCGATATCGGCGGGCGCGGAGCGGAGCGGGCGCAGGCCTTCGAAAAACTCGAAAGCCTCGCGCAGGCTCTCGACCCCGAGCACTGCAGTACCCTCGCCGACGACCGACGCCTCGGACGAGTTCTCCTGCGGAAGTATCACGCCCGCGAACCGCGCCGATCGCGCCAGCAATGCGGTCGGCAGCGCGCCCTTGATACCCTTGATACGGCCGTCGAGCGCCAGCTCGCCCAGCACGAGATAGCTGCGCAGGCGATCGCGATCCTTCAACACGTTTTGGGCGGCAAGAATTCCGAGCGCGAGCGGAAGATCGAACGCCGATCCTTCCTTGCGCGTGTCGGCAGGCGCGAGGTTGATAGTCATCTTGCGGGTGGGGAAATCAAAGCCGGAATTTTTGAGCGCCGACTTGACCCGATCGAGCGCTTCCTTGACCGCGCCCTCGGCCAGGCCGACGAGCCGATGCGGCGGAACCCCGGCGCCGATGTCGATTTCGACTTCCACCGGCAGCGCATCAACGCCGACCAGCGCGCTCGATATAACGCTTGCGTGCAAAACGTCCCTCGCTGCTAACAGCCAGTTGACACTAGCGCAACGAAGGCCCGCGAGCGATGAGTGTTATCCAAGGGACATTGTTACCCAGGTAACAGGAATCTTGCCTCTCCCTGTCAGGGACAGGCCGCGCCGGCGGCTCGGGTGAGGGTCCAAATTCCGAGATTTCCGTCCGAAGCGTCGTCAGTCGCGCGCAGCATGCGCGCGCATGAAGCGGCGCCAGAGCGCCCGCGCCTGTTGATCGTAATC
Organism: Binatus sp. (SeqCode); assembly: GCA_050010075.1. Taxonomy (GTDB): domain Bacteria; phylum Desulfobacterota; class Binatia; order Binatales; family Binataceae; genus Binatus. Next base: position 30,223 of record JBEKLS010000081.1, read on the forward strand.
GCTCATCGTGCGGATCAAGGTCGCGAGCGCGCGGCCTGGCATCAGCTCCTCAGGCAGCACCGGATCGAGATTGATATGCCGGATCACGTCGCGGCCGAGCACCATCGATTCAGCCGCCGCGGTATCCAGCTGCAAACGGTCGAGCTTGGTTTTGCTGGCGAGCAATTCGTCCGTCAGCGCCCGGTATCTCGCGAGCATCGCGGCCGTGTCCCAAAGCCCGGTCGCCTTCGTGCGCGAATCTTCGTCGAGATCGTCCATGCCGATCACCAACGCCGCAGGATGCAGCCCCAGCGCTCGCAGATGCTCGCGCAGTTCGGCCACGGAGTTGCGCAGATTAGCCGGCCGGATCCACAGACCGCTCTGTAGCTCGCGAAATCCGCGCAGGCGCATCGCACGTTCATGCCGGCGCAGCGCGGCGCGATCGCTGCGCGGGACGCTCGCGTCGAACACTCCGATCCACGCGCCGGACCACGGTTTGGCCAGCTCGTCGAGATGCCGCCACTTGCGAACTTCCACTCGCATCGCCTCGCCCGACGGACTCAACTGATAGCGGCCACGCCCTGTGTTGGCGGCGACCGCCTGCTCGACCAGCCGCGTCAACGCCATCCGCAGGCTCTGCTCGGAAAATCCCAGCGCGACGCCGACGCCCAGGATTTCCTGCGCGGACATCTCACGCGGGTAGCGGTTCGAGAGAAAGTCGAGCACCAGCTCGCGCGCCGTGAGGTGGCGCGGCACATAACGAAGATTTGCAATCGTTGCCATTACTTGTTATATACAAATCCGTGACCGACGGAGAATACCATGTTCCAGGCGCGTAGCGTTTTCACTGCCGACGAGCTGCTGATGCTCAAGCGCAAATCCGAGTGGCGTGCCGCGTGGATGATTTTTCACGCGTGGGCGGTGATCTTCGGCGCGATGGCGCTCTTCGTATGGTGGCCGAATCCGCTGACCTTCATCGCGGCGACCCTGATAATCGGCGCGCGACAGCTTGGGCTCGGCGTACTGTCGCATGACGCCGCGCACGGCCTGCTCTTCAGCAACATGAAGCTGAACGACTTTGCCGGCACGTGGCTGACGGACTATCCGCTGATGGGCGACATGTACGCGTACCGGCCGTATCACGTCGCCGGGCACCATCGCTTCACGCAACAGAAAAACGATCCTGACCTTGGGCTATCGGCGCCTTTTCCGATCACGCGCAGCAGCATGCGGCGCAAGGTGATTCGCGATCTCACCGGGCAGACGACTTACAAGCAGCGCGCGGGATTGATTCGGCGCGCGTTCGGGCGCCCCGACATGCCCACGGCGCAGCGCTTGCGCATGGGATGGAACCGGCTGCACGGCGCGATCATCACCAATGCGATTATTTTCGCGGTGCTGGCGGCGAGCGGGCACTGGTGGCTGTTCTTCGCGCTATGGGTGTTGCCGTTCATGACCTTCCACGAACTGATCGTGCGCATCCGCAGCATCGCCGAGCATTCGATGGTGACCGACAACGACGACCCGATGCGCAACACGCGCACGACGCATGCGAACTGGCTCGAGCGCGCCATCATCGCGCCGTACTTCGTGAACTACCACCTCGAGCATCACCTGCTGATGGCGGTGCCGTGCTACAACCTGCCGCGCGCGCACGAGATCATGCTCGCAAAGGGCTACGGCCAGCGAATGGAGATCCAGCCCGGCTATATAGCGATCCTCGCGCTGGCAACCTCGAGGCCGGAACTACCGCAAATGCAAGCCGCCGCGTAATATACCTCGCGGAGTTAGACAAGGGGGATGAGACTCGCAAAAGCCGCGGCAGTCGCCGCTCTTCTGCTCGCCATGATCGGCCCGGGCCGCGTTGCGGCAGCCGGAACGAAACGTCCCACAATCTTTGTTGCCAACGGCTCCGAGGTGACCGCCTACCCGGCCAGCAGTCGCGGCGACGTTTCGCCGATCGCTCTCTCGACCGATATGTACGATCCCAACGGCATTGCCATCGACGCCAGCGGAAGGATCTACGTAGCAAACTCCTATACCAACACGGTCACCGTCTATGCGGCGAACGCCAACGGCAGCGTTCCACCGATCACCGTTATCGGCGGTAGTAACACTCTGCTCGCCAATCCAGACGGTATCGCCCTGGATGCGCTCGGAAGGATCTACGTGGTGAACAGCTCCGATAACAGCATCGCGGTCTATGCGCCGCTGGGCGCCGCCACCGGCGTCCTCAACGAAGCGCCGATTGGCGTTATCATCGGCTCGAAAACCCGGCTCGATAACCCTACCGCGATCGCGCTCGACGCTCAGGGGGAAATTTATGTCGCAAACGCGTTGCACGTTCGCGTTGCGCCGCACGCAATCTACGACGTGGGAAGGGTCACTGTTTACTCTGCCGGCAGCGTGGGGAACGTAGCGCCTATCGCCTCGATCAGTGGCGATGCGACTGGTTTTGCTTACCCCATCGGCCTGGCGCTGGACTCGGGCCGTAACATCTATGTCGCCAACGGAGACACCGCCAACGCCGGTGATAACCTCAAATATTACGCCAGCATCACTGTCTATAAGGCCGGCAGCAAAGGTAATGCGTCGCCCACCGCTATCATTGCTGGTGACAATACGGATCTCGATTATCCAAAGGGCATCGCAGTGGATTCCAGCGGGAATCTGTACGCCACAGGTGGCCTAAACGGAGTCGGCCCCAGTATCAATTTTTACCCAGCAGGTAGCGACGGCAACGTATCGCCCACGGCATTTATCGGTGGCGCCGACACTGGGCTGGACGGGGCGAGCGGGATCGCGTTCGATTCGGACGGGACCCTGTACGTGGCGAACGCCTCCGGCGGCGTCGAGTATTCAGGCAGCATAACCGTCTACCCGGCCGGTAGCAGGGGCGACGCGGTGCCGACCACCACGATCACCAGCACATTCAGCGGATTCGCTGATGGCATTGCGGTGGATTCGAGTGGAAACATCTACGTGGTGGACAATTCGGGTGGCACCAACGAACAGGGCAGCATCGATATCTATCCCGCCGGCAGCTACGCCATTGGCGCGCCTGTCGCCACGATCTCAGGAGATGACACGGGTCTCTTTTACCCTTATGGAATCGCGCTGGATTCCAGCGATAACATCTCCGTATTGAATAGCCTCAACACCATCACGACGTATTCAGCGGGCAGCGTCGGAGACGTCGCGCCGATCGCTTCACTCAACGTCAATCAAAGCGGAAAGAACCGGCAGACTGGCATCGCGGTTGATCCTGGCGGCAATCTCTACGTAGCGAATCAAGGCATCGCGAGCTGTAATCGGCATGCTTGCTTCCAAATCAACGCCGGCAGCGTCGCTGTCTATCCAGCCCGCAGCGATGGCAATGCCAGTCCGAGCGCGGTCATCACCGGTGCCAATACGAACCTTGCTTCCCCTTCGGCGATCGCCGTGGATCACAGTGGAAGTATCTACGTTGCGAACGAGGGTTCTGTGAAATGCGTACGCGCATGCAACCGATGCAATGCAGTCCCAAACGGTCCCGGGAGCGTCTCCGTCTATGCACCCGGCACCAGTGGCAACGCGGTCCCCACCGCCACGATCGGCGGTCCGAATACCGGACTCAAGTTTCCCTACGAAATCGCGGTCGACTCAAACGGGAACATCTATGTGGTGAACTCGACGCATCTCGGATTCGGCTTTTTTTGCCTCGGGGTAGGAAGCAAATCGGCAGATACGAGACACGGTGTGCAAGAGGCCATCGACCGTACTAGTGGTCCTATTCTCATTTTCGCAGCCGGCAGCAACGGCGACGTCCCGCCGATTGGCATCATAGGCGGTCCTTTCACGGGGCTGGATCTTGGCTCGTCGGGAATTGCGATCGGCCCGGGCGGACCTTAGGCCTGGTTCCCTCCCCCACAATGGGGGGAGGGTTAGGGTGGAGGACGATTTGCCGCGCGGATGACTGGTGCGCGGCATCTCTGATGCGTGGCAGAATTTCAGGACAATAAGGTCCTCCACCCGCCGCTTGAGGACGAGCGTCGGCCTCCCCCCACTTAG
>JBEKLS010000082.1:0-31172 GCA_050010075.1 Binatus sp. (SeqCode)
ATTACCGACCGCGAGTTTCGCGCGGTGGACGTCGAGGTCAAGGACAGCGATTTCAAATACCGGGTCGAGCCCAAGCAGGCGACGCTGACGATTCGCGGGCCGGCGGTCAAGCTGGCGGGTCTCGCGCCCAAGGGGTTGGCGTATGTGGACGCGAACGGACTCGAGCCGGGATCGCATGAGTTGCCGTTGCAGGTGACTGTTCCCGACGGGATGCAGTTGGTGCGCCAGTCGCCCGACAAGGTTAAACTGCGGATGTATCACGAGAAGCTGACGACTACGGCCGATGAGCACCAATCGTAAACTGTTCGGCACCGACGGCGTCCGCGGCGTCGCCAACGAGGAGCCGATTACGTCGGAGACCGCGCTGAAGCTGGGCCGCGCGCTCGCTCACGTGTTCCGCAATTCCAGCGGACGTCATCGCAGGATTCTCATCGGCAAGGATACGCGCCTGTCGGGCTACATGCTCGAGACCGCGATCGAGTCGGGCATCTGCTCTATGGGCGTGGACGTGTGGCTGGTGGGTCCGCTGCCGACGCCGGCGATCGCGTTTCTGACGCGGAGCATGCGCGCCGACGCGGGCGTGGTGATATCGGCATCGCACAATCCTTTCCAGGACAACGGCATCAAGTTTTTTTCGCGCGAAGGATTCAAGCTCGACGACGAGACCGAGCGGCGAATCGAAGCGCTGGTGTTCGACGAGGGCGAGATCGACCGCAATCGCGCACGCGCTGACGATATCGGCAAGGCGGCGCGAATCGACGACGCGCTCGGACGTTACCTGGTGTTTCTGAAGTCGTGCCTGCCGCGCTCGGTCACCTTCGACGGCCTGAAGGTCGCGATCGATTGCGCCAACGGCGCGGCCTACAAGGTCGGCCCCGACGCGCTCGAGGAACTGGGCGCCGAAGTCGTGGCGATCGCGGTCGATCCGGACGGCAAGAATATCAATCTGAATTGCGGCGCGGTGCATCTCGACAAAATTCGCGAGACCGTGCTGCGCGAGCACTGCAACGTCGGCATCGCGCTCGATGGCGACGGCGATCGCGTAATGCTGATCGACGAACACGGTGAAGTCTTCGACGGCGACGACGTGATGGCGCTGCTCGGACGCAAGCTCGCCGCCGAAGGCCGGCTCCACGGCAACGCCGTCGTCGGCACCGTGATGAGCAACTTCGGGCTCGAGGTAGCGCTGCGTGACGCGGGCGTGCGCCTGATTCGCACCGAGGTCGGCGACCCCGCGGTCGCGCGCGAGATGCGGCTGAACTCGTACAACCTCGGCGGTGAGCAGTCGGGTCACGTGATTTTCATGGATCACTCGACCACTGGCGACGGACTGATCAGTGCGCTGTTGGTGCTGGCGCAGTTGGCCGAAAGCGGACGAACGCTGGGCGAACTTCGCGCGATGCGCCGGATGCCGCAAGTGCTCGAGAATATCCGCGTGAAAAATCGCGTACCGCTAACCGACATGCCCGATGTTCAGCGGATGATCGTCGATGCTGAGCGTCGGCTGGCGGGCACCGGCCGGTTGCTGGTGCGATATTCGGGTACCGAGATGCTCGCGCGCGTGATGGTCGAAGGCGAGGACGGCATCCAGATCAAGATGCTCGCACAAGAGATCGGCGCCGCCATCCTGAAGCACGCGGGCGGGCTCTGATCGTTATGTTCGCTTCGTGCTCTTGTGCTTGAGGGCTGCCGGCTTCGAGCCGAGCGCTTTTAGATAGGCTTTCACTGTTCGAGTGAGGCCCATATAAAGCGCGTCCGAGATCAGCGCGTGGCCGATTGAGACTTCCTGCAAGCCTTTCACCGCTTTCGCGTAGGCGGGAATATTTTTGAGATCGAGATCGTGGCCGGCATTGACGCCGAGTCCGATTTTGCGCGCGAGGCGCGCGGCCTGGCGATGCGCCGCGAGAATCTCCTGACCTGCCGGCGTGCCGAACGCGTGCGCATACGGCCCGGTGTAGAGCTCGACTCGGTCGGCGCCGAGTTTTTTCGCGCGCTCTATCTGTCCGGCGTCTGTCTCCATGAACAGACTCGTGCGGATGCCGGCCCCGCGAAATTTGGCGAGCAGTTCGCCGAGCCAATTGGCCTCGCCGCTCATCAGGTTCCACCCCGCGTTCGAGGTCAGCACTCCCGGCGGGTCGGGCACCAGCGTCACCTGCGTCGGGCGCACGCGCAGCACGAGCTCGATGAACTCCGCGCCGGGGTAGCCCTCGATGTTGAACTCGACCGTGAGCATCGCGGCTAGATCGAACACGTCCTGAAACGTGATGTGCCGCGCGTCGGGTCGCGGATGCACCGTAATCCCATGGCATCCGGCGGCGATACAGGTGCGTGCCGCGGCGACCACATCGGGAATATTGCCGCCGCGCGCATTTCGAAGCGTGGCGATCTTGTTGAGGTTGACGCTGAGACGAATCATTTCGGCATCGAGGCTAGCAGAGCGAGTGCGCCAGTCCAGCCGCTGGTCGTTCATGCCTCGCGCGCATGGTGTAATATTTTCGTCGAGATAGCCGACGATGATTTTGCTCAATGCCGCCGAGAGCCGCGAACTCGATCGCCTCAGCCAGGAGAAGTACGGAATTCCGTCGTACTCGTTGATGACGCGCGCGGGTGAGGCGGTTGCCGACGCTCTGGTCGAGCGCTTTCCCGACGCGGCGGCCGACGTACTCGTCGTCGCGGGCAAGGGCAACAACGGCGGCGACGGATTCGTCGCGGGGCGGCGGCTGATACAGGACGGCTTTGCGGCGCGAGCGGTTTTGCTCGGACGCGCGGCCGACCTGAAGGGCGATGCGGCGCGCGCGCACGCGGATTTTCGCGCATGCGGCGGCAAGGTGATCGAGGCGTCGACGGAGTCGAGCCTCGAAGCCGCGCTGAGCAAGCGGCCGGGCGCCATCGTCGACGCAATTTTCGGCACGGGTCTCAACGCCGAGGTGAAAGACCGGCCGCGCCGCGCGATCGAGATTGTCAATTCATTCGCAGTGCCAACCGTCGCCGTCGATATCGCGTCGGGCGTGAACTCCGACACGGGCGGATTGATGGGCATGGCGATTCGCGCGTCGCTGACGGTGACGTTCGGCTTCGCGAAGTTCGGCCACGTTTCATATCCGGGCGCGGTACAGTGCGGCGAGCTGCGAATCGTCGAGATTGGTTTCGCGCCGCGCGCGATCGACGAGATTGCGCCGCGCGGGCGATTCCTCGAGCGCGGTGATTTGCAGAATCTGATTCAGGCGCGGCGGGTCGATTCGAACAAGGGTAATTACGGGCATCCGCTGGTGATGGCCGGCGCACGCGGCAAGTCGGGCGCAGTACTGCTCGCATCACGCGCCGCGCTTCGAACGGGCGCTGGCCTGGTTACGGCGGCGATGCCGGAGTCGATCCAGCCGATCGTCGCGGCGGGTCAGGCCGAATTGATGACGGAGCCGATTGCTGATCGCGACGGGCATTTCGACGGCGCGCATGCGCCCGACGCTCTGAAGATGCTGCTCGAAGGCAAGAGCGCGCTTATCGTCGGGCCCGGAATCGGCGTCAGCGACGACACGAGGCGGCTGATCGAGTGGCTGATCTCGGAAGCGTGCCAACCCGAACGGCCGATGCTGATCGATGCGGACGGGCTTAACGCGGTCGCCGCGATCGGTTGCGAGGTTTTGAAGCGTGCGCGAGGTCCGATCGTGCTCACGCCTCATCCGGGAGAAGCGTCCCGGCTGCTCGGCATCCCGACCGGTGCTATCAACGCCGATCGCGTGTCGGCGGCGCGCGCGTTGGTGGAGCGGACTGGAGCGACCGTGCTTATAAAAGGTGCGCGCTCGGTTATCGCGTCGCCCGACGGCGACGTTTATATCAACTCGACCGGGAATCCCGGGATGGCCACGCCGGGGATGGGCGACGCGCTGTCGGGAATCGTCGGCACGCTGCTCGGACAGAAGATGCGCCCGCTCGACGCGCTCGCGCTCGGCGTTTTTATTCACGGCTACGCGGCGGATCGCGTCGCGGCGCGGATGGGGCGCGTCGGCTATATCGCCGGCGACCTGATTGACGAGCTGCCGGCAGCGCGTGAAGCTCTGACTGAGACTGAGTAGTTGAGCTATAATAGTTACTGAGTAATCGCGATGGCTAATGAGGCAGTAGCGCCGGGCGCGACCGTGGTCACGATGGCGATCGAGAGCCGCTCGCCGCACGAGACCAAATCATGGGGACGGCGGCTCGCGTCGCTGCTTGAGGGCGGTGAGCTGCTGGGCCTGATTGGGGATCTCGGCGCGGGCAAGACCTGCTTTATCAAGGGCCTCGCGCGAGGGCTCAGCCTGCGCGAAGAAGACATCCTGAGCCCGACCTTTACGATGATCCAGGAGCATCACGGGCGCTTCCCGCTTTATCACATCGACTTGTACCGGCTCGAAGAGGCGACACTCGACGACCTGGGCCTGCGCGAATATTTGTTTTCCGAAGGTGTCGCGGCGGTGGAATGGTTCGAGCGGCTGCGCGGCGGCGCCGAGATGGAATACCTGTCGGTAAAAATCAGCTACGCGGGCGCGAACCTGAGGCGAATCGAATTCAGCGCGGGCGATTCGCGCCACGCACAAATCATTTCCAAGTTAAAGCGCAGCTTCGCCTGAGGCGCGGCGACCACCCGCCTATTTTGATTCCGGCGCTTTTGTCCCTGACATTCCGCGGCGCAGTGGGTAGTCCACGACGATCGCGCGGCCGTTGCTAACTGCTCTTACGAAGTGCGGCGTGTCCGGTGGCACGATGGCGACGAAACCGGGACCCGCTAACTGCGTCTTGCCGCCGATGGTTACTTCGAGCTGGCCGTCGATTACGTTCCACACTTCCTCGTTAGCATGCGAGTGTTCGTGGATTGTCGAACCCGCCTCGAAGACATAGTGGCCGAAGGTCATGCTCTCCGAGTCGAAGTATTTGCCTTTCCAACCGGGAAGGCGCTCGATGGTTTTCAGTTCGTGAGTGTCGATGAAAGGCATTCGTCTATCTCCGCCGCGTTTCTTGCACGATACTGATACTAACCGCCTGCGCTGGCAAAGGTTACGCTAGCGCATCAGGTTACACGTGATAGAACTAGTTGTTCAAAGCAGGGCGGAACCTGAACAGCATCCTGTCATCAAGCATCTTTGGGAGTCTTTGACGGGTCGGCTATGGTCGGTCGAAGTATTGATTGAATCTGCGGCGCAGGAGTAAGCGACGTGAAAGCCAAGACGATCGCGAAGCCGTTCAAGAATCCGATAAACCTGTCGAAGAGCCCTGTTCGGTTCACACCCTCTGGATCGATCGAGCCGGTCGCTCAACGCGGTCGCGCTCATCCCGGTGTCGAGGGCAGACTCGCAGGAGAGGCCCGAATGACCAGGAATCCGCCGCATGCCGGGGAGATGCATCCCGACGGCGACGAACTTCTCTATCTCGTCGAGGGCGCAGTTGACGTAGTTCTCGACGAGGAAGCTGGCGAACGCTGTCTTTCGCTGCAGCCCGGCCACGCCTTTGTTGTGCTACGCGGAGTGTGGCACCGCGTGATGGTCAAGGAACCGTGCTGCCTCTTATATTTTACGCCGGGTCGCAGCCAGGTCCGCTGGCGACGTCCGCTCCCGCCAAGTTAGAGGCTACCGCCCATTCTCTGGGGCTGGTTTGCAGGGCAATTTCCGATAATAATACTTGATTACGCCTTTTTCGGGGTAGATAGGGTCATATTCGTGGGATTAGTTGTTCAAAAGTACGGCGGTACTTCGGTCGGATCGATCGAACGAATCAAGGCGGTTGCCGATCGAGTCGTCCGGGCGCGCAACCGCGGCGATCGAATCGTCGTGGTAGTGTCTGCTATGGCGGGCGAGACCAACCGCTTGTTCCAGCTCGCATCCGAGTTGAGCGAGTCGCCCAGCGCGCGCGAGACTGACGTGCTGGTCGCGACGGGCGAGCAGGTCTCGGCCGCGCTGCTTGCTATCCGGCTGCATTCGATGGGTCATCCGACGGTTTCTTTTCTCGCATTTCAATTGAACTTGACGACCGACTCGAATCACGGACGTGCGCGAATCAAATCCGTGCAATGCGAGCGCGTGATGCGCTCGCTCGACGACGGCAAGATCGTCGTCGTTGCCGGATACCAGGGCGTCAATCCCGATGGCGACATCACGACCCTTGGCCGCGGCGCCTCGGACCTGACGGCGGTCGCGCTGGCTGCCGCTCTGAAAGCCGACGCGTGCGAAATCTACACTGACGTGGACGGCGTCTATACCGCCGACCCCAACGTCTGCCCCAAGGCAAGGAAGCTCGGACGCATCTCATATGATGAGATGCTCGAGATGGCGGGACTTGGCGCAAAGGTCCTGCAAACCCGTTCGGTGGAACTCGCCCGCCGTTACAACGTGCCGCTCGTCGTCCGCTCCAGCTTCGGCGAAGTGGAGGGGACGTGGGTTGGACGAGAGGATCAATCGATGGAGGACGTGCTCGTTTCGGGCGTAACGCTCGACCAGAATCAAAGCAAGATAACACTGGCGGGTGTCGAAGATCGGCCCGGCCTGGCGGCGAAGATTTTCAGCCCAATTGCGGATGCGGGAATCGTCGTCGATATGATTATCCAGAATGCCAGCGCCGACGGCCGTACCGACATGACGTTTACGATTGGACGCGAGGACTTGAAGCGCGCGCTCGAAATCGTCACCCGTACCGCCAGCGAGATCGGCGCGGCGGGCATTCGGCACAACGACCAGGTGGCCAAGGTCTCGGTGGTCGGCGTCGGCATGCGGACCCATTCGGGAGTCGCGGCTACGATGTTCAAAGTGCTGGCGGCGGAGCGGATTAATATCGAGATGATTTCGACCTCGGAGATCAAGGTCTCGGTCGTGGTCAATTCCAAATACGGCGAGCTCGCGATGCGTGCGCTGCACGACGCGTTTATCAACGGCGACGGCGCTCACAGTGCCGCGCCGCGGGAGTCAGTTTAAGTCCGATGGCGGATCCAAAACATATCCAGGTTTACGACACCACGTTGCGTGACGGGTGCCAGTCCGAAGACGTTTCGCTGACGGTCGAGGACAAGGTTACGATTGCCGAGCGGCTGGACGATCTGGGCTTCGACTATATTGAGGGCGGCTGGCCCGGCTCGAACGATCGCGACGCGGCGTTCTTCAAAGAGGTCAAGAAGCTCAAGATTCGGCATGCGAAGATTGCGGCGTTCGGCTCAACCCGGCGCTCGGGAGTGAAGGCGGCGGCCGATCGCAATCTCCAGTTGCTGCTGCGCACCGATGCCCAGGTCGCGACCGTCGTCGGCAAGACCTGGGACATGCATGTGCGCGAGGCGCTGCGCATCCCGCTCAACGAAAATCTGGAGATCATCAACGACACGATCGCGTTTCTGAAAAAAAACTTCGACGAGGCAATTTTCGACGCCGAGCATTTCTTCGACGGCTATTTTCACAATCCCGAATACGCGCTCTCCTGCCTGAAGGCGGCCGATGACGCGGGCGTCACGCTGATCGCGCTGTGCGATACCAACGGTGGTCGCTTGCCGCATGAAATCGAGGCCGCGGTGACGGCGGCGCGCGCGGCGGTAAATTGCCCGCTCGGAATCCATTGCCACAACGACTCGGAAGTTGCGGTCGCCAACACGCTGGCCGGCGTGCATGCGGGCGCGGTGCAGGTGCAGGGCACGGTCAACGGATTCGGCGAACGATGCGGCAACGCGAACCTGGTTTCGATTGTCGCGAACCTCCAGCTCAAGCTCGGCTACAGTTGCGTGCCGGCGGCGAAGCTCAAGACGATGCGCGAGGTTTCGACCCTGGTCTACGAGCTCGCCAACATCACACCGTTTGCGCGTCAGCCGTACGTCGGCCGCAGCGCGTTCGCGCACAAGGGCGGCCTGCACGTGTCGGGAATCCAGCGCAACACCGCGACCTATGAGCACATCGATCCGGCGCTGCTTGGCAACGATCGGCGCGTGCTGTTGTCGGAGCTCTCGGGCCGCGCCAATATCGTGTACAAGGCGAAGGAATTCGGCCTCGAGATCGGTGCCGCCAGCGACGACAAAATCGGCGCGCTACTCGACGAGCTTAAACGCCTCGAGGGTGCGGGCTATACCTTCGACGGCGCCGACGCTTCCTTCGAGCTGCTGATGCTGCGCACGCTCGGCCTGGCGAAGGAACATTTCAACTTCGTCAGCTTCCGCGTGTTCGACGACAAGTGGCACGAGGATCGCGCGCCGTTCAGCGAGGCGGTGGTCATAATCGAAGGCCCGGACGGCGTGCGCACGCGAAACTCCGCGATTGGCAACGGTCCCGTCAACGCGCTCGACTCGGCGCTGCGCCAGGCGCTGGTGCCGTACTATCCGAATCTCGAAGCGATGCAGCTGGTCGATTACAAGGTGCGCGTGCTCGACAACGGCGCCGGCACCGAGGCGCGCGTGCGCGTGCTGATAGAATCGACCGACGGCAAGCGCCGCTGGGGCACGGTCGGACTGTCGAGCAACGTGGTCGAGGCGAGCTGGCAGGCGCTGGTTGACTCGGTCGAATACAAGCTGCACAAGGATAATGTGAAGCCGCGCGCGAAGCCTGCGAGCAAGAGCAACGGCGCGCGCCCGCGATCGAAGGCCGCCGAGAATAGTCACGCGGCGCATCCGAAAGCTTGACGCGCGGCGAGCGCATGGAAGAGGAACGTGCGATGGGTGTTGTGAGCCGAATGAAGGAAGACATCCAGGCGGTTTTCGACCGCGACCCGGCCGCGCGCTCCACGCTCGAGGTGGTTCTGCTGTACCCTGGCCTGCACGCGATCTGGCTCTATCGCGTCGCGCATTGGCTCTGGGAGCATAACTGCAAGCTGCTCGGCCGCATGGTGAGCGAGCTGGCGCGCCTGATCACGGGGATCGAGATTCATCCCGGCGCGAAAATCGGGCGCCGCCTCTTCATCGATCACGGGATGGGGATCGTGATGGGCGAGACCACCGAAATTGGCGACGACGTCCTCATCTACCAGGGCGTCACGCTCGGCGGCACCAGCCTCAAGAAGGAAAAGCGCCATCCGACGCTCGAGGATCACGTGATGGTCAGTGCGGGCGCGTCGGTGATCGGCCCGGTGCGAATCGGCGAGGGCAGCAGAATCGGCGCGGGCGCGGTGGTCGTGTCGTCGTCGCCGCCGTGGTCAACGATCGTCGGCATTCCCGGCAAAGTGATCGAGGGCGACAACGCGCGACACGACGTGATGGAACTCGATCACGCCAAGCTGCCCGATCCGGTTGCGCGCGCGATGAACAATCTCGTCGAGAAGTTCAACCGGCTCGGCGCGCGAATGGGCGAGATCGAGGAGCGCCAGGACTGCCTCGAAGACAAGGTCAGCGAGCATCTGCCGCCGGAACCCGATCGCATCATCGCCAACAAGGGCTAGCGTCAGCGCCAGCCCTCGTCGGCAGGATTCTTCTCACTTCGAAAAACAATTCCTCGGTTGCACCGCTTAGCTCTTCTGCGGATGCGGGTTGCCGATATACGGAAACACCTTGAGCGTGTCGGAATGCGGCTTGAGGCCGCTCGGCGGACATTGGCCCTTGGTCAGGAAGGCGAGCCGGTAATCGATGACGTCATCGAGGAAAGTGCGCCCGTTTGGATACTTGGCGGGCTTTGTCGGATCGAAGCTCAGCATGTCCGGCAGCAGGCCCTCTTTGTCGATTTCCGCGATCGCTTCGTCGCGGGTATAGCCGCCGGTATGTCCCATCAGGTGGACGAACATATCGGTCCAGCGCTTGCGATCGTTAACCGGCTCGCTGGCGTTGTATTCCAGCTTGGTATCGTCGGTGTTGAAGAAGCTGCTGGTCGAAGGATGGCCAGCGCGATCGGCGTGCGCGAGCTTGCCGTTTTCCAGCACGCTGCATCGGCCCCAGATACGGATGCCGGGCTGGCCGCCGAGTTCAGCGGTCGGCAATTCGATCACGGTCGAGAATACGTTGGCCTGGGTGTTCGAATCGACGCCGGTCCACGGCGACTTGCCACCGAGCTGGCCGAGGTGAGGCGAAGTAAAGTTCTTTTTGCCGCTGGTATCGAAGAGCGCCTTGATTCCGTCGAAGTCGAAAAAGAAAGCGTCGCTGCGAGCGCCGGCGAAGAACGTATAGTTGCCGGCCTTGACGATGTTGGGTTTCGGGCCGAACGAGACCTCGGCATCGGAGATGATTTTCGTCCCGACAGCTTCCGGCGAGCGCGAGTCCGCGCCTTTCGCGACAAAGACGTTTACGGTCTGCTTGCCGTTTTGCGGTTTCGAGAAGACGTAGCTGAACGCGATGTCCGTCAGCAAATCGCCGTCGTTGTCGATATTGAGGCGATAGATGGCGTCAGGATGGAGCGGGCCGGCGGTCGGATTCGCGTTGAGAATGATCGCGGTGCGCGAAGGGTCCGCGGGCGAGACGAAGGCGTAGAGATCGCAGAGGTCGAGGCGCTGGTCGCCGAAAGGCGGACCGAGACTGAGGCCGGTAAAGTGGTTCGACATTGGCTTTCTCCTTTGAAGGACGTGGCAGTACCGTTCCGCCGGATAGTAACAGACGGTAGATTTTCTGTCTCGTTTTTTTCGACGGCCTCAGAGCTTGTGTCCGAAACCCGCGCCCATCTCGTATTCGTTCGGACTCTCGATCAGTTGCCCGTTCAGAATTCGTTCGAATCCGAACGGCGTCAGGTCGACCGTCGAGCTCGCTCCGCTCAGAATCAGCTCCGACATCGAGGCGCCGACTGCGGGCGCGGTTTTGAATCCGGTACCGCTGAATCCTGCCGCGACGAACAACGCGTCGATGCCCGGCACAGGTCCCATCACTGCGCGCGAGTCCGGGCTGACGTCGTAAATTCCGGCGTGGCCGCGCGAGTAGGGCGCATCGGCCATCGCAGGAATCCTCTGCGCGAGACGTTTGCGCACCGCGGCGACAAAATCGTCATCGTTGGCCTCGCGAAAATCGTCGGGATTCGCCTCGGCCTCAGGCTTCCATCCACCGAGCCCGGCCAAGGTCAGATCGTCGCCATTCGGTCGAAAATAACTGCCGGCAATCGTATCGATATAAATGAAGTGTCTCACTTGCGGCGGCCGCTTGAAGAAAGCTATCTGCGCACGCTCGCTTTTGATGCCGATTTTCATGCCCAGCGGCGCGAGTAACGCGTCAGTCCACGGACCCGCAACGATGCATACCGCATCGGCCTCGTGAAGTTGCCCGCCGCCATCGACGACTCCCGTCGCTCGTCCGCTGCGATGCACAATTCTCGCGACGGGTGTATTCGTCGCGAACTTCGCGCCGTGTCTTTTCGCCGCGTCAGCCAATGCCTCGGTCGTCGCGACGGGATCGGCGTATCCGCTGTGCGGCTCGATCGCGGCAAGCGCGACGTCATCGACAAAAGCCTGCGGATCGCGGCGATGCAATTCCGCTGCGGTCTGTATCTCCGTATCGACGCCGATGCGTTGGAGCATCGCGACGTTTGCGCGCAGCCGCGAGGCGTTACGCTCGTCGACCACCACCGCGAAGCCAGCCTCGACGAAACCGCATCGCCCGCCGACGATCTCGCTCCAGTTGCAGAAGTAATGGTAACTCTTCCACGCCAGCTCGGCTTCCGGCGCAAACGTGTAATGCATCCGGACCAGCGCGCCCGACCGGGCCGACATTCCGGCGCAAATTTTGCCTTTGTCGAACACGCGCACGCGGGCGCCTGCCCGCGCGAGATGGAACGCGATCGAGCATCCAACCACGCCTGCGCCGATTACGACGATATTCGCGCCTCTCTGAGTCACTTTTTCCGCCTATCGGTGTAAGATAAGCTAATCTCCGCTCTGGTGGCGAACGAACACTCCATGCCCATTTATCTCGACAACAACGCGGGCGCTCCACTTCGCGTCGAGGCCGTCACTGCGATCGAACGCATGCTGGCTGACGGCGCAGGAAATCCCTCGTCGGTGCATCGCGCGGGCCAACGCGCGCGCCGGATGCTCGAGAACGCTCGCGCGCAGGTCGCGGCTATCGTCGACGCCGATCCGCGGCAGATGGTGTTCACCAGCGGCGGCACCGAGTCGAATAATTTTGCAATCTTCGGCGCGATCACTGCAGCATCTCGCCGACGTAAGATTATTTCATCCGAGATCGAGCATTCGTCGATCCTTGCTCCGATTGCGGAACTAGAGCGCCGAGGCTTCGAGGTAGCGCGAGTTGCGCCGGACTCCGACGGACGAGTCGATCCGGCGCGCGTGCTCGCTGCGCTCGATAGCGACACGGCGCTTGTCACCCTTGGACTCGCGAATTCCGAAGTCGGAACGATTCAGGACCTCGCGTCGCTGGCACGTGGTTGCAAGAAGGCTGGAGCGTTGTTCCATATCGATGCGGCGCAGGCCCTCGGCCGAATTCCAGTCGATGTGGCGGCGCTCGGCTGCGATCTGATGACACTCAGCGGTCACAAGCTTGGCGCGCCTGCGGGAATCGGCGCGCTCTACATTCGCGACTCTGCAAAATTTGCTCCGACGATGTTCGGCGGGCCGCATGAGAGCGGTATGCGTGCGGGCACGCCGAATCTCCTTGGCGCAGTGGCGTTTGGCGAAGCCGCCGAGGCCGTGACGAATGCGATGGCGTCGGAGTCGGCGCGAATCGATTCGCTCGCGGCTTCGCTCCTCGCGCGTCTGCGCGAGACGATTCCCGGTCTTCGCTTGAACGGCCCGCTGGCCGGCAGATTGCCGAATACGCTCAACCTCACATTTCCCGGCGTGCTCGGCGAGAGCATGCTGATTGCGCTCGACCTCGCAGGGGTTGAAGTTTCGATGGGCTCGGCGTGCGCGGCGGGCGCGGTCGAGCCGTCGCACGTGCTGCGCGCGATGGCCCGCAGCATTGCCGACGCGCGCAGCTCGCTTAGAATCAGCCTCGGCTGGAGCAACACCGCCGCCGAAATCGACACCGTCGCGGAGATCATCCCGGCTGTGTGGCGGCGAGTCGCGGACGCGGAACCTCTGGCGGAGGTGAGCGCGCGATGAAGCCGCGAGTGCTGGTTGCGATGTCGGGCGGAGTTGATAGCTCCGTCGCCGCCGCTCTTCTGCGCGAGCAGAACTACGACGTCGTCGGCCGCGGCGGGTCGCGGAGCGCATGGATTTTCCGTTCTACGTGATCGATTTGCGCGCCGACTTCAATGCGCGCGTGGTCGACGACTTCGTGTCCGAATATCTTGCCGGGCGCACGCCGAATCCGTGCGTGATGTGCAATCGCGAGATCAAATTCGATCGCTTGTGGAGCCGCGCGCGCGCGCTCGAAGCCGACTACGTGGCGACCGGGCACTACGCGCGGATAGAGCAGGGGGCAGACGGCAGGTTTCATCTGCTGCGCGCCGCCGACGAGTCGAAGGACCAGTCGTATTTTCTGTTCACCCTCGGGCAGGACGAACTCGCGCGCACGATTTTTCCGCTGGGAGCGATGACCAAGACCGAAGTCCGCGCTCGCGCGCGCGCGTTGGGACTCGCGACCGCGGACAAGCCCGAGAGCCAGGAAATCTGCTTCGTGCCGGACCGCGACTATGCGAGTTTTGTCGAGAGGCGAAGCGACCCGGCGCAACTTCGCCCCGGATCGATCATCGACGGCGATGGCAACCGGCTGGCGGGTCACGCCGGGGTGCATCGATTTACGATCGGGCAGCGCCGCGGCTTGGGTATCGCGAGCAGCGATCGACTGTACGTCCGCGAGATACGAGCCGAGACGGGCGAGGTCGTGGTCGGGCAGCGCGACGAACTGGATTCCGCAGGCCTCGTCGCGAATCGAGTTAGCCTCGTCGATGATTCGATCGTGTCGGGGCGTGAGCTGAGCGTCGAGATAAAGATTCGCTATCGGCATCGCGCGATCCCGGCGACGATGCGTGTGGACGCCGGCGCCCGTGCGGAAATCCGCTTCGCGTCGGCCGGCCCCGCGGTGACGCCGGGACAGGCATGCGTTTTCTATCGCGGCGAGGAAGTAATCGGTGGCGGATTTATCGAGCGGGCGATAACGAACTGACGATGGCAACACGCTTCGCAATCGCTACGCTCGGATGCAAGGTCAATCAGTACGATTCGGCGATCATCGAATCGCGTCTGAGCGGGCTAGGCATGCTTCGCGCCGAATTCACCGAAAAAGCTGACGTCTATATCGTCAATACCTGCACGATTACAGATCGCGCCGACGCTGAGAGCCTGCGAATCGCGCGTCGCGCGCGGCGGCTCAATCCGAACGCGCGCGTCGTCATGACCGGCTGCCTGGCGCAGGCGAGTCCCGAGGTGCTGGCGAAAGCGCCGGAGGTCGACGCGGTCATCGGACTTGGCCGGCTCGGTGATCTCGAGCGCGCGGTGGCTTCAGGAGCCGGCGATCGCGTGATGGTCACCAATTTGCGCAAGGAGAAAGCGCCGATAGAGCTGGCCGCCGTGGCGCTGGACGGTCACACGCGCGCGTTTCTGAAACTCCAGGAAGGATGCGATCAGTTCTGTACCTTCTGCATCGTGCCGTTTTCGCGCGGAACTTCGCGGAGCGTCGAGCCGCGCCGCGTGATAGCGGCGCTCGACGATCTGCATGCGCGCGGCTTCAAGGAAGTCGTTCTGACCGGGGTGCATCTCGGCGGTTATGGCAAGGACCTCGAGCCGCAGGTGGAATTGGCCGGCCTGCTCGAAATGATCGCCGAGCGATGTCCGATCGAGCGGGTCCGGATTAGCTCGCTCGATCCCGAGGAGCTGAGCGACGGGATCGTCGAAATAATATCGAGCAGCTCGAAATTTTGTCCGCATCTTCATCTGCCGCTCCAATCAGGCGACGACGAAACCCTGGTGCGGATGCGACGGCGCTACGAGCGGGATTATTTTCGCGATCGCGTCGAGCGTGTGCTGAATGTGTGGCCCGACGCGGCGATTGGCACCGATCTGATTGTCGGTTTTCCGGGCGAGACGATCGAACATTTCGAATCGTATTTCAGTTTCGTCGAATCGATGCCGCTGGCGTACTTTCACGTGTTTCCGTATTCGGTCCGGGCCGGGACCACTGCCGCGAAGTTTTCCGGGCGGGTGAAGCCGGCCGAGATCAAACGGCGCGCAGCCTTGATGCGCGAGTTGGGAGAACGCAAGCGGGTGGAGTTTGCCTCGCGATTCGTCGGAACAACACTTAAAGTATTACTTGAAGAGCGCGGGCCGGACGGAGATCTGCGTGGATACAGCCGCAACTATGTGCGGGTGTCGACGCAGGGGCCCGATGAGCTGACAAATCGCGAAGTCGAGGTGGAGGCGTCAACCGTTGAAGGCGCGCAGCTGGTTGGGGAGATTGTTCGGCCGTGGGCGGACGAAGCCGCCTGCGTCAGAGCCTCCTGATAGTCAACGCAGCAAACTCGAGCAGGTGCTCGGTTATTCGTTCGCGCGAGCGGAATTGCTCGAAACCGCGTTGACGCATCCGAGCGCCGCGGTCGGCAGTGACGTGCACTACGAGCGCCTCGAGTTCCTCGGCGACGCGGTGCTGGACCTGGCGATCGCAGATCTGTTGATGCGCAAGTTTCCGACGGCGAAGGAAGGTCCGCTCTCGAAGCAGCGCGCCTCGATAGTCAATGCGCGCACGCTGGCGGCGAAGGCTCAGACGATTGAATTGAACGAAATGATGCGGCTCGGAAAAGGCGAAGAAAAAAGCGGCGGCCGCGAGAAGACCTCGATTCTGGCCGCCGTGTTCGAGGCGGTGATCGGCGCGATTTATACCGACGGCGGACTGGCGCCGGCCCAGCAAGTGGTCGAGCGGCTGTTCACCGACGATATCGGTGGACCGTCGGCGGAGCGCGACTACAAAACCGAATTGCAGGAAGTTGCATACCGGCATTTCCGCACCCAGCCGGTGTACGAACTGATCGCGACCGGCGGTCCCGATCACGCCAAACGCTTCACCACGCGAATCCGAATCGCCGGGCGCGATCTCGGTGTCGCCGAAGGCGGCAGCAAGAAGCAGAGCGAGCAGGCCGCCGCGCGCCTCGCACTGGGCCGAATCGAGGAAGAGCGCGGTGAGCGTCATGGGTGAGCATCGCGCAGGCTTCGTCGCAGTCGCGGGCCGCACTAACGTCGGCAAATCGACGCTGGTGAACCGGCTGGTCGGGCACAAGGTTGCAATCGTCACGCCGCGTCCGCAGACCACGCGGCGGCGAATTCTCGGAATCCGCAGCGACGACGACGCGCAAATTCTCCTGATCGACACGCCCGGTCTGCACGAGGCGAAGAAGCAACTGAATCAGCGGATGGTACAGACCGCGCGCCGCGCGATCGCGGAAGGCGAAGTCCTTCTGGCCGTGGTGGAAGCGGGCGACAGGCTGAATCCAGGCGATCGCGCGGTGCTGGTTGATATCCGTGCGCTCGGCCGTCCGACGATCATTGCGATCAACAAGGTCGATCGAGTTCCGCGCGCGCAACTGTTGCCGCTGATCGAGGAGATCAACCAGGGATTTCCCGGCGCCGAGATCGTGCCGGTCAGCGCGCTTACCGGCGAAAACATTGGCGAGTTGTTGGCGACGATGAAGCGGATGCTACCAGAGAGTCCGGCGCTGATGCCGGATGACGAGTACACCGATCAGACCGAACGAATGATAGCCGAAGAAATCGTGCGCGAGAAAATCTTTCTGAAGATGCGCCAGGAGATCCCGTTCTCGACCGCCGTCAGAGTCGAAAACTTCGAAGACGACGTTGAACGCAAGCTGAAGCGGATCGGGGCGACCGTGGTCGTCGATCGCGAATCGCATAAGGGCATGCTGATAGGCGCGGGCGGCCGCACGCTCAAGGAAATCGGCACGGCGGCGCGGCTCGAGCTCGAAGAAATCCTCGGTTCGCGCGTGTTCCTGGAGATTACCGTCAAAGTCGAGCGCGATTGGACCCGCGATCCGCGCAAGCTCGCGGAGTTTGGCCTGTGACGAGTCCGCGGGGAGGCTCAGGCGCCGAGGCGCGCCGGATCGCGGCCGAAGGCCTGCCGGCCGTCGTCCTCGTTGGACGCGCGAACGCAGGCAAGTCGACGCTGTTCAATCGAATCACGAAAGGCGGCCGCGCGATCACCAGCGCGATTCCCGGCACTACGCGCGATCTCAATTTCGCCCGCGCCAAGCACGGTGACCGTGAATTTGTCGTGGTCGATAGCGGCGGACTCGAACTCGGTGGCCATGAGCGCATGACCGACCGCATCGTTAGCGAAGCGCTGGCGGCGGTCGGCGTCGCGGACGTGGTGGTTTTCATGCTCGACGGCAGAGGCGGTTTGAGCGAGGCCGATTCCGAAGCGCTCGCGTTGGTGCGCGAGACCGGATGCCCGCTCATCATGGCGGTCAACAAGATCGATCGGCCGGGACAGGAGGCCGAAGCATCCGAGTTCTACGCGCTGGGCGGCGACGAATTGTTTTTCATCTCGGCGGCGCACGGCCGCGGAGTCGAAGAGCTGCTCGATCAAGTCGTCGCGCGATTGCCGCAGCGCGAAGGAGCCGCGGCGGCTGCACCGGATTTAAGGTTGGCGCTGATAGGCCGTCCCAACGTCGGCAAGTCGTCGCTGCTGAATCGCCTCTCGGGATTCGATCGTGCAATCGTCGACGACACTCCCGGTACCACGCGCGATCCGGTCGACGTGCGGCTGTCGGCGAATGGACGCGACGTGTTGTTGATCGACACGGCGGGAATACGCAGGCCGCCGCGGGTCGAGGGCGAGCTCGAGCATCATTCGGTGGGCCGCGCGATCGAGACGATTCGCCGCGCGAACGTCGTGCTGCTGGTGATCGATGCGAGCGAGGGAATCGCCGACCAGGACGCGCGGCTGGCGCGGCTGGCGGACACCAGCGATCGCGCCATGGTCATCGTGTGCAACAAATGGGACGTCGCGGCGAAGGCGGGGCGCAAAGTTGCGACGTTCGTCCGCGACGCGCATGAGCGCTACCCGTTCCTCGAATACGCCGCAATGGTTTTCACATCGGCGGTGACGGGCGACGGCGTCGACGGCATCATCCCGGCGGCGACGCAGGCTGGAGATTCCTGGCGTGCGGTTTTTCAGACGTCGCGGCTGAATCGAACGCTGGCCGAAGCTACTGCTGCGATGGATCCGCCGCAGGTCGATCGCCGCCGCTTGAACCTGATGTACGTGACGCAGGTCGGCAGCGCGCCTCCGCGCCTGCGATTCTTCACTAACGTCGAACGAGGCATCCCGGCGCATTACGTGCGCTTCATCGAAACGCGATTTCGAAAATCCCTCGGACTTGTCGGCACGCCGCTGCGTCTCGATTTTCGGCGCACCGGCCGCTCGTGGGTGCAAGGCGCCCCGCCGGCGAAGCCGCGCGGCAAACCTCGCAACCGGCCTACTCCGCGAAGCAAACCGGCGCGCGCCTGAGCCCCCGCTTGTGGAACGTTGAGCGCTGCGGCATTTCGTATGCCGCGCGGCGTCCGGTATATTTCAATGTACAGTGATCCTCATTCTTGATTTCGGCAGTCAGTACACGCAGCTAATCGCGCGGCGCGTGCGCGAGGCGAACGTGTATTGCGAAATTCATCCGTTCAATTTCGCGCCCGAGAAAATCCGCGCGCTGAATCCGCGCGGAATCATTCTGTCCGGTGGCCCCGCGAGTCTGTACGAGGAGAACGCGCCGGACATTGCCGACGAGGTGCTGAATCTTGGCTGCCCGGTGCTCGGAATCTGCTACGGCCTCTACGTGATCGCGCAGCACATGGGCGCGCGCAGCGTTGGTTCGCGGGCGCGCGAGTACGGACCGGCGACGCTGGTGATCGATGGCGACGACGCGCTGTTCGAGGGGCTCAAGGGCCGCGAGCATCGCGTCTGGATGAGCCACGGCGACCGGGTCGAAGCGATTCCCGGCGCGCTCTGCGCGATTGCGCATAGCGACAACTCGCCGTACGCGGCGTTCAAATCGCGCGACGGGCGCATGCGCGGGATCCAGTTTCATCCCGAGGTCGTGCACACGCCGTGCGGCACGCAGGTGCTGCGCAACTTCGTGCTGAAAATATGCGGTGAGCTTGGCGACTGGACGATGGCGAATTTCGTCGAGACCAAACTCGCGGAGATTCGCAAGCAGGTGGGGCCGAGCGACAAGGTCCTCATGGGACTGTCTGGCGGCGTCGATTCTTCCGTGGCGGCCGCGCTGATCCATCGCGCGATCGGCTCGCGGCTGCATTGCGTGTTCGTCGACACGGGATTGCTGCGCGCGGGCGAGCGCGAGCGCATGGAAAATACATTCGCTGGCCAACTCGGGATTGATCTCAAGGTGACCGACGCGTCCGAGCTTTTTCTGTCGCGGCTCGACGGCGTGCTCGATCCCGAGCACAAGCGGCGCATCATCGGGCACACATTCATCGACGTGTTTGAATCCGAAGAGGTCGTCAAGGGCGCGAAATTTCTCGGCCAGGGAACGCTTTATCCCGACGTGATCGAATCGGTCTCATTCAAGGGGCCGTCGGCCGTGATCAAGAGTCATCACAATGTCGGCGGATTGCCGGAGCGGATGCGCCTCGAGCTGGTCGAGCCGCTGCGCGAGTTGTTCAAGGACGAAGTGCGCGAAGCAGGGCGCCAACTCGGGCTGGCGGCGGAAGTCGTCGACCGCGAGCCGTTTCCAGGACCGGGGCTGGCGGTGCGAATCGTCGGCGAAGTCACGCGCGATCGGCTCGATCTGCTGCGGCGCGCCGACGCTATCGTGATGGAAGAGACAGCCGCGGCCGGCTTCGGACTAAAACTGTGGCAGGCCTTCGCGGTGCTGCTGCCGCTCAAGACGGTTGGCGTGATGGGCGACGGGCGCAGCTACGAAAGCGTGATTGCGATTCGCGCGGTCGAGTCGATGGACGGGATGACGGCGGATTGGGCGCGCCTCGACCCCGCATTCCTCGCGCGCGTGTCGAGTCGAATCACCAACGAGGTCAAGGGCGTCAACCGCGTCGTTTACGACATCACGTCGAAGCCGCCGGCGACGATCGAGTGGGAATGACGTGACCGTTCGCACGCGCTTCGCACCGAGTCCGACCGGCTCGCTGCATATCGGCAACGTTCGCTCGGGACTGTTCGCGTACCTCTACGCGCGTCACCACCACGGGCAGTTCATCCTGCGCATCGATGACACCGATCGCGAGCGCTCGACGAAACAGTCGCTCGAGGAAATCCTCACCGACTTGAAATGGCTCGGGATGGAATGGGACGAAGGCCCGCCCGACGCAGAATATTTTCAGACCAACCGCGTCGAGCGGCATCGCGAGGCCGCGCTGCAATTGCTGCGCGATCGAAAGGCGTACCCATGCTACTGCTCGGCGGAAGAGCTCGACGCCAAGCGCAAGCAGGCCGAGCGTGAGCATCGCCGGCCGGTTTACGATCGCAAATGCCGCGGCCTCGACTTCCCCCCGGATTTGCCGCTGCCCGACAAAGCCGCGGGACGCAACTACACGATTCGATTCGCGATGCCGCTGGACGGCGAGACGGTCGTCGACGACCTGGTGAAAGGCCGCATGGTCTTTCAGAACAGCGAGCTAGACGATTTTATCATCGTGCGCTCTGACGGGTCGCCGATTTACAATTTCGCGAGCATCCTCGATGACGTCGACATGCGCGTCACGCACATCGTTCGCGGCGATGACCACGTCTCGAATACGCCGCGCCAGATGCAGATGGCGTATGCGCTAGGCTTCACGCCGCCGGCCTTCGCGCATTTGCCGCAGGTGCTGGGGCCTGACGGCTCGCCGTTGTCGAAGCGCCATGGCGCGACTTCGGTGATCGCCTATCGCGAGAGCGGATACTTCGCCGAGGCGATGCTGAACTACCTGGCGCGCCTCGGATGGTCCCATGGCGACCAGGAAATTTTCTCGAAGGATGAACTGATCGATTTTTTCGGCTTCGAGGCGTGCGGAAAATCAGCCGGCGTCTTCAACCCGGAGAAATTGCTCTGGCTCAATTTCCATTACCTGAAGGAGCGCCCGCTGCCGAAGCTCGTCGCCGAGATAAAGCCGTTCATCGCGAAACGCGGATGGCCGATTCCCGGCGACGACGCATGGCTCGAGAAGGCGGTCGCCACCCTGCACGAACGCGCCAAGACCCTCGACGAGCTGACCGACTTCGCGTCGTTTTACCTGAAGGACGACATCCAGATCGAGCCGAAGGCGGCGGCAAAATTCCTGAAGCCTGAAGTCGCCGAGCCGTTGCGCGCGCTGGCCGCCGAACTCGAGTCGCACGAGGGTGAAGTCTCGGAGGCATCAGTGCAGGCCGTCTTCGAGTCGGTGCTCGCGAGATTCAACCTCAAGCTCGGGCAGCTCGCGCAGCCGGTCCGCGTGGCGCTCACCGGCGGCACCGTGAGCCCGGGTATTTACGAAGTGATCGCGGTGCTCGGCAAGCGTCGCACGGTCGATCGCTTGAACGCCGCCGTCAGCAGAATCGCGCCGCCCGCCTGATCTCTCAATACTCGATCACCTCGCGCCAGTCGGCGGCAGCACGAGGATCTGCCCGTTCATCTCGGGCTGATGCACCGTGCAATAGAAATTAAAGATTCCGTCCTCGTGAAAAGTGAAAACGTACGACGTCCTGGTGAGCGGCATGAGCTTCAGATGCATCAGCACGGTCGCGTCCGGCGCAGTGAGCATGAAGTCATGCTCGTCGTCGGATTGCAGATTCCAGAATGTGAGCATCGTGGGCACGTCGCGACGAATCGCGATGAAGGTCGGCGAGAACGAATAGACCTCGCCAAATTTCGCGACCGTCTGTTTGGGGCCCGTCTCCTTGACCGCGACCGCCTCGGTCAGAACGATCACTTCAGCCTCAGCGTTGCCCGTTTTCGCGACCGAAACGATCTTCGACGCCGCCGCATCCGGCAGGAAGAAGTGTTTGTCCATAGGCGGCATCGCGGCCGCAGTCGACACCGGCAATGTTGCCAGCGCCGCTGCGAGCACTCTCCACAAAATCCAGCGCGGTACTTCCCAGCTAAGCATCCAAATAGTACCTTTGAGGCATGAGTGTACTCGTACCATACGTAGTCGAGCAGACCGGCCGCGGCGAGCGTTCTTACGACATCTATTCGCGCCTGCTGAAGGACCGGATCGTATTCCTGGGCGGCACCGTGACCGACGACCTTGCCAACCTGGTCACGGCGCAGCTTCTGTTCCTCGAGTCCGAGGATCCGGAGCGCGAAATCAATATGTACATCAACTCGCCGGGCGGCTCTGTCACCGCCGGCCTGGCGATTTACGACACGATGCAGTTCGTGAAGCCTCCCGTCTCGACCTTATGCGTCGGCCAGGCCGCCAGCATGGGATCGCTCCTGTTGGCTGCTGGAGCCAAGGGGCGCCGATACGCGCTGCCGCATTCGCGCATTTTGATTCACCAGGTGTCCGGCGGGTTCGAGGGCCAAGCGAGCGATATCGAGATTCACGCGCGCGAGGCGCTGCGTCTGCGCGAAATCCTGAACGACATACTTGCTCATCACACCGGTCAGAACACCAAGAAGATCGAGAAGGATACCGACCGCGACAACTTCATGTCCGCAGCACAAGCCGTCGAGTACGGTCTGATCGACGAAGTGATCGCGGGCCGGCCGGTCAAGTCGTCGCTCTAGATCGCTACACCTTGTTCAGTGTGCTGGCGTAGAGCTTCGTCAGCTCGTCAAACGCGCGGTTGGCCTGCGGCTCGTTGTAGACCGGGGCGTCGGGCACCGTCCAGCCGTGAAGCGCGCCTTCGTACACTTCGCTTTCATATTTTCCGCCCCACGCGGCAAGCGCGCTATCGAATTTTTCGATCGCCTCTGGCGGCATGCTGCGATCTTTCGTCGCGTGTCCGAAA
This sequence comes from Binatus sp. (SeqCode), assembly GCA_050010075.1. Classification (GTDB taxonomy): domain Bacteria; phylum Desulfobacterota; class Binatia; order Binatales; family Binataceae; genus Binatus. The sequence continues at coordinate 22,748 of JBEKLS010000082.1, forward strand.
TAGAGCCGCGCCTTAATGCGCCATAGCAGCAGGTGCGGGCTCGTCGGCTCTTCGGTGTAGAGACCGCCGCCGTGAAATGAGGCGACGGCAGCGACCTTGTCGGGATTGGCGGCAGCCGTGCGCATCGCCATCGCGCCCGTGAAGCAGTAGCCAACGACGCCAACCGGGCCCGCGCTCACGCCGGCGTGACCCGTCAGGAAATTGACGTAGGCGGTGCCGTCGCGCTCGACGGCTTCAGGAGTCATCGGCGCGCGCAACTCGCCGAACCGCTTCATCGTGCGCTCGTCGCCCATGCCGATCGTGATGTCGAGGACCGGCGGCTTGGTCGTGCGATAAAACACGTTGGGCATCAGCACGGTGTAACCTTTCTCGGCCAGCCGCCGCGCCATGTCCCGATGCGACTGCCGGATGCCGCCGATGTCGGTTAGATGGATGACGCCGGGGGCGCGGCCCGTGCCTTCCGCGCGATAGAGAAATCCGTCGGCCGTTCCGTCACTCGTGCGAATCTCGATTGCTTCTTCGATCATTGTTGCCTCCCGCAAATTCCCGCGCGCTGAACTTTTCAGCGCCGCTGCTGCCTGCGATTCATATACCACAGAGCTGGAATTGATCGCGCTCTTGACCGCGGCCGCTGCCATCGGCTGGCGCTTTCATCGCACGCATAGTGCTGCGACTATTGCAATCGGGTGTCTGAATGCCGGGGCGGATTCATCAATTCTACGCGGTGGCTTTTGAGGAAAACTTTTCGCTGCGCCACATAGCGCCCGCCTTTCCCGAGGCCAGGATATCGCCGCTCGAACTGTTCGTACCTATCGACTCGGAGGGCGGCCTCTACTTCTTTCCGTTTGGTGCGATCGTCTCACACGACGTGCCGTCCGACGATCGCGAGCGCATCTTCGCGCGCCTGACGCAGGTCCTGCCGAAACTTACCACCCGGATTATCCGCGAGGATTACTCCGTGCAGGAGGATCCCGCCGCGCCCATCGGCATTTCCAACGGCATGCTGCGGGTCGACAAGCTTACTCCGCAGCGCGCGGGAATCGTCGCACTGACGGTCGCACAAAGCGGTGCGATGGAATATTACGAGCGCATCGTGGACGACCTGTTCGCGCGCACTGCCCAACTGGTCGACCGGATGGCGACCCGCGGCACTGTGCCATACCGGATTACGCCGCTGCATCGCTTCATCGGCGAGGCGATTTCGTCGCGCACCGAGGTTCTCGCCGTCCTCCACTTGCTCGACAAGCCCGACGCGGCGTGGGAGGACCCCGCGATGGATCTCATCTACGACGATTTGCGCGACGAATTCGATCTCGTCGATCGCTACGCCGCGTTGACCAGCAAGCTACAGAGCATCCAGGACTCGCTCGTGCTCGTTCTCGACGTGGCGCGCGATCGCCGCCTGGTATTGCTCGAGGTCATTGTAGTGCTGTTGATTTTGCTCGAAGTGATAACCAGCGTCGCGCATTTTACTTTGTAAAATCGTCCGCATCGCTAATTCATATTGTCGCAACACTGGCCTGCTAGTTTCGTCACCGCGCGAAACTTCATCCTCGCGCTGGCGCACCTCGCGCCTGGATCAAACGGGGACAGTTAATGTCAGAGGAAAAAGGAATCGACACCGGACTTTTGCTGCCCGGGCAGTATGTCGATTTGGTCAGGCGCAATCACGTCATCGAAGGCGAGCTGAAACTGCTGCTGGCCGTGCTCGAAGACGCAATTCGATGCTACCTGCGCAACGTCAACGCCAAGGACGGCGAACGCCGCCGCGACTTCGTCGAGGTCAGGCACTGGTTTGAATCCAGCGGCAGAACCAGGCGCGCGGATATCTTCAGCTTCGAAAATCTTTGCGCTGCGCTCGGCATCGAGCCGCGGGTACTGTTGGCCCGCCTGCGGATGCTGACGCTGACGGATCTGCCATCGCGGCGGTACCAGATGCGCCGTCATCGCCCGCTGTCGAGCCTGCGAAACCGGAATGGCGTGCGCGATCGAGCCCAGGCCCTGACGCAACTCTCCTAATACCAAGGTGCAAGGGTTAGCCCTGCCCAAGGAGGCGTGGAACCGAGGAGGGGTTCCACTAAAATCAAGTTGGGAACTGCCATCGAGTAGCACTACCAGCGAACTCACCGGGCGTGGCATCAACGGCGATAACTTTGCACGGGCGCACGGCGAAAATCGGTCCCATGTCGAGCACAGTCTCCGGCTTCAAGTCCCACTGGTACTTGGGATTGTAAGCCTCGACGAATCGCCGAATCGTTTCCGCATCGGCAATCTTGCTCGCGACGCCCTCGAGCGACACCGCCTGGATACCGTCCTCGGGGCATACGACGCAATTCGGATTCGCCGCGAGGTTGCGCGCCTTGCGGGACTGCGTGCCGCTACTGAAGTAGAACGCGTCGTCGAGCCAGACGCCCCAGACCGGCACGCAATGCGGCCGGCCATCGGGGCAGGTCGTCGCAATCCAGTAGTTGCGCGCCCTGGTCAATCGCTCGACGGCCCAATCCCACGGCAGCAATCCGCGGCCGCCGCTCGCGTCGAGGATTCCGTAACCGGGCATGTAAGGCCGGCTTGCTGATGGGGTCGAATGCTTGATTGCCATCCTGTTTGAGAGCCTTGGTCGCCTTCGTTTCTATGCCGGCAGCTTCAGCAAATTCACCGCTTCTCAAGTATTACCCAGGTACCACCCCAGACTGGCCACAGGACCCGGTTCAGTCTGCCCCCGTCTCCCCACCATCGAATAGCCCTAGCCGTTTTAGTCTGCTTCGCCCATAGGAGCAGGTCCATCGGATTGCAAAAGTAAGACGCGTCATTATCACCGTGAAAGGGCGGCTGAGTATCGGGCGTACGAGTCACAAAATTCACTGGTTTTTCTCCCAGCAGCTTTTTAACGGTGCGCCACGCGTGATGAAACAGGTATTGGTAATTTTCCGGGAGGGTGTTTCCGAACGGATGCCGTGGCATGCCCTCAGTTCGTTCCCAATGTCCGCGATTACGGATCATGTTCCGACACTCCAGTACGGTGAATTTAATCGCCAGACCAACTGAAAGCAGATTAGGACCGACTACTACCAGCTGGCCCTTCGGTTTTAGTACTCGCAGTACTTCTCGCAAGACACTCTCCGGGTGTGGCATGTGCTCCAGCACTTGATGCATTCCAACGAGGTCCATCGAAGAATCGCGAAAGGGCAGGGTGGTCGCGTCTGCACAAACATAAGCAACACCCTTGTCGGCTTCCCTGGCTTCGACACTGACGGCCAGATCAACCCCGAAAGCGCAGTGGCCGGCATTTCTGAATGCCACTGTGGACCAGCCGCTTCCACATCCGAGATCAAGTATGCGGGCGTTGGCGCACGGAACGTGAGAGAGCGCGAAATCCACGTAGCGGCGGAAGTATGCGTCCCCCTCTGCCTGATTGTGGTGAACAGCTCGAACTTTGTAATCGGGCTCTCGATAGAGAGTCCGTAAACCTTTATTCTCCACTGGGCGAATCTTACGCCCGAATTTCCGCTCATATCTACATCTCCCGCGACCGCCGGTTAACCCCCAGTCGCCAGACCAGCGCGCTCTTTTGACGCCTTGCTGCTGTCTCGACGTAGCAACTAATAGTTGCATTAATGAACTTTTTGTAGGGTCTCGATACGAAAAACACCAATGAAAATGTGAATAAGTTACATGGCACAAGATTGGCTTCATCAGCCTGCAAAACGATGGGCACGAAAATCATCACGCTGAAATCCTGCAAGATGCCAAACGAGCCCGTCTCGCCTTTTCAACCTCAAGGAGGACTAGTCCGATGGTTCTGATTCTTTTGTTGATTTTGCTGGCGAGTGGAGGCTTCACCTACTACAAGTACCGCAACACCGGCAAATATGGGCGGCTTGTACCGGCGATGCTGGTTATCCTGATGATCTATTTCCTCGTCGGAGTGGCCCGCTACCATTAAGTTCTGAAAGAACGATAGGAAGCCCGCGGTCACCTGCCAGACCAGGCGCGGGCTGAATTCAGCTTCCCGCCGGATGCCGTGAGAACGCCCGAGTCGAAGGGTGTTCGCCGGCATCCGCTCGCATTTCGTTCGCTCCCGCAAAATCGCCGCTAACTCTGAAATCTTGTACTATGGCCCCCGCGAATGGAGGGTAGCTGCGCCTGATCAAATGCGCACAAGGATCATATCGCTGATAACCTTGATGCTCGTCCTGGGTCGCGCTATCCCGGCGCCGTGTCAGACGATTGAGATCCCACCGGTGTCCGCAGACTTCGCTGCCCGGTTCCGCGCCGCGATGGCGGCGACGCCAGCGGCACCCGCTCGCGACCCGAACAAAGTGCCTCATACGTGTGAGGGATTCGGTGCATACGCGGGAACAATCGTGACGGCGGCAGGCAGCGGCGTTCCCCAGCAGAAAGCAATCAGCGACATCGATACGAACCCCGATTTCTCCGACCACGGCAAAAACGTGATGCGCAAGATCGCAACTGCGGCCTACGCGGATTCAGAGATGACCTCCGACAAAGCGAACGCGCTCGCCAAAGCATCGTGCAATGAGAAGTCCCACCTGTTTCGTCACACTCCATCGCAAATCGACACCTCGGAATAGCTACGGCGCTTCGGAACTGCGAAATTGTTGTGGTACGCGAACCGGCAGTAGTACTGTCCGCTCTCAAATACGAATTAAGTTGTGAGAATTCGACGGGGAATCACTAATGGAGGACTTTAGCCATCGGTTCGTGGAGACCAACGGCATTCGCATGCACTACGCGGAACATGGCGAGGGACCGATGGTCCTGCTTTGCCACGGCTTTCCTGAGTCCTGGTATTCGTGGCGTCATCAGCTGCGCGCGCTCGGCGACGCCGGATTCCACGCGGTCGCGCCGGACATGCGCGGCTATGGGCAGACTGATCGGCCAAAAGAGGTCGAGGCCTACGACATCTTCCAATTGACGGGCGATCTGGTCGGGCTGGTCAATGCTGTCGGTGGCGGCGCGCCGGCGGTGATCGTGGGACACGATTGGGGCGCATGGGTTACGCAAGCCGCGGCTCTCTTCCGGCCCGATCTGTTCCGCGCCGTCGCTTTGCTGAGCGTGCCCTTTCTGCCGCGCGAACCGATAAGTCCGACCGCGTGGGAGCAGCAGAAATATCCCGGCAAGATTTTCTATCAGCAGATTTTTCGCTCGCCGGGCACAGAGCAGATCTTCGAGGCTAACGTGCGCGAGTCGATCGTCGGTGGGCTGTACTCGGCGTCGGGCGAGCCGCCTGTCGAGGAGCGCTGGAAATTCGCAATCGATCCCAAGGATATGGCGAGCCTCGCGGCGCCGCCGTCGAAGAAGCCGAGCTTCGTGACCGACGAGGACATCGAGTTCTTCGTCAATGAATTCAAACGCAGCGGATTTGCCGGCGGCCTTAACTACTATCGCAACGTCGATCGCAACTGGGCGCTGACCTCCTTTCTGGATGGTGCGAAGTTACTTCAACCGACCCTGTTCGTCGCCGGCGATCGCGACGGCGTCCTCGGCTTCTGGGGCGAAGAAGTCGATGGGATGGATCGCAACGTGCCAAATCTCGTCAAAAAGGTAATCCTCCCCGGCGCCGGCCATTGGACTCAGCAGGAACGCCCCGCCGAAGTGAATCGGCTGCTGCTGGAGTTCCTGCAAGGTCTCAAGTAGAACCATCCGCCGTTCCCCACGTGCGAAAACATAGACAGGAGGTCTCGATGAGTCGCTTGTTCCGCGCGCTCACCTACCCCGAACCATACCGGGCGCGCCTTTTCCGCGGCATCATCAAGCGCCTGCGGCTTGGCAGCTATCCGGATCGACTCGAAGTTGAGGCTGTCGATCGTCCCTGGTACGGATGGTGCCTTTATCATGCGGCCCTTCAGGCGCGGGCGCTCGGCCATGACGCCATCACGGTCGTAGAGATGGGCGTGGCGGGCGGTCATGGTCTCCTTTGCCTATGCGACCATGCGGATGAAGTGAGGCGAGAGACCGGAGTCGGTGTGACGATCTATGGTTTCGACGCCGGCAGCGGCCTGCCGCCCAGCGACGACCCGCGCGACCTGCTTTATTGTTGGCCCGCTGGCTCGTTCGAGATGAACGTTACGCGATTGCGGGAGCGGATAGGATCGCGCGCCACACTGCTAATCGGCGATGTGCGCGAAACCGTCGCGAGCTTCAAGCCTCCTCGGAGCGCGCCGCTGGGCGCGGTGCTCATCGACCTCGACCTCTATACCTCGACCATAGCGGCGCTGAAGATTCTCGATGTTGCCGAGCGTCTGCCACGGGTGTGGTGCTGGTTCGATGACATCCTTGGCCATCCGGAAAATCTTTACTCCGAGCGCAACGGAGAACGCGCCGCGATCAACGAGTACAACGCATCCCGCTCGGGCGATGCCTTCCTGTCACCGGCCAATTGCTTCGCGGGAGAGCCACTCCCGCGCTACTGGCATCAGCAGGTCTTCATTGATCACCGATTCGATCATCCCGACTACAACCGCTGCCTATCCAAAGAGCCGCATCAACTACCGCTCGATTGACAGCTTCATCGACATAGACGTCAATTGCAGCCGTGGCTATACGCGGTCTTGTAGCAGTCTTTCCCACTGGCGGTGTGAACTACGCCCTTACCATTTTTGGTCTTGGCTTTTCCGCCCGCGCTCGTTTGCGTAGTAGCAACTCCATTCTGGTTTCTCTCTGACTTCCAGGCGTTGCCGGTCTTGTCGTTATACCCGCCGGTTTTTTCGCCATTGCTGCATACGACTCGACCTCGATCGTTAGTGACGCAATTGGCGAATGCGTTCGAAGAAAATAGAACCAACGCCAATAATATCATTGGAATCTGCATCTCGATTCTCCTGGCGATCTTCGCCTTCGGAATTCAACTGCGCGGATAGAATGGGGATAGGACTGTGACTCTTTGCGCCATGATTTCCCTTAAGCAATTCGCACTCCGTTCCTGCCATAACCAAGAGAGTCGAAACAGCGCGTCCCTGACATTTCAAGGCAAAATGGCTTTATCAGTCCTTCAGTACTCGACGCGTCGTAATCGAGTCAGATGAAGCATTTTTTGCACGCGTCGAAGACGATAAAGACGGTCGCGGCGATCAGCCGCAGTTTCCCATCGGGCTGGTGACTTTAGCTTTGCCGCCATGCTTTGGCGTGCAAGTTGGCGCGGCGGTGTCGCTGCCGATGGCTGTAGAACCCTTGGTCGCGACAGCAGTAACGTTGCTCCCGGTCTCCAAAGCGAACGCTTCCGCTACGCTGCCGGTGCCCGATGCCGTCGCTTGAGCGTTGCTGCCGTTTGCTGCTTCGGCAATCGCGTCGCTGTTATTGCCCTTCGCAGAGCTGACGGCCATGCTGCCGCTCCCCGCCTCTGCCGTCGCATCGGCGTGCCCTCCCTTCGCGGTTGCTTCAGCGTCGCTGCCGCCTGATGCATCGGATGTCGCATCGGAGTCCTCGCCCTTCGCAGAGCTGGTGGCCATACTGCCGTTTTCTGCTTCGGCGGTCGCATCGGCGTCGTCGCCCTTCGCGGAGCTGATTGCATCACTGCCGGAGGGGCCGTCGGCCTCGGCAGTCGCATCGGAGTGCGCTCCCTTCGCGGTTGCTTCGGCGTCGCTGGCGTCTGATGCATCGGAAGTCGCATCGGCGTCCTCGCCCGAGGCGTGGGCCGTCGCATCGTTGGGTCCGTTGGTTTCTGCATCGCAAGTGGCCTCAGCACCATCCGCGCTCGGACCAGACGTCACATCCGCGCTGGTCGTCGAGCATGACTCCTTGCCTGAGCCTGCGAACGCCACGGTTCGACCGACAGTTAGCGCAAGTACAATCGCAGCTATTGCCACGCCTGGCTTAACGATTCCCTTTCGCATCAATTCGCCCTCCGCAGGTGAGTTATCAGAGCGCCGCGCGAGGGACAAATTCGTTCGAACTGAGTCGAGCTGTTCGTTGCGTCTCGCGCAAAGCTCGAGCGCGCGAACTGAAGGATGATCGCATGCTCTTCACGGAGCGCGCGGCGGTCCTATCTGTGGGGTGCGAACCGGCTTTGCCATGCCATAGAAGACCACCACGCCCTGACCGCCGCAGCGGGTCGATAGACCTTCCAGTGGTGTACCGATGCAGCTGTCGATGTCCTGCCAGTTGTTGGTCAACCAAACGTTTCCGGCCGGATCAATGTCGATATCGACCTCCATCTGCAGGCCGCCGCCGACAAACCCGAGCGGAGGCGAGATTGGATCGCCGGTCTTCATTCCGGGCGGGCAGTTCTCGGTACGGGTGCCGCAAAGGTGTGCGATCTGGCCTGACGCGCCAGCGAAGTTCGATACCCAGACATTGTCATCGCCATCCACGGCGACGGCCCATGGCCCCGGCAGACTGGCACCAGTGAACGGAGAACCGGGATAGGGGGAACCATCAGGCCGCAGCAGAATCATGCTGCCGCCTC
>JBEKLS010000083.1:0-18097 GCA_050010075.1 Binatus sp. (SeqCode)
GATCGCTTCGCCGTTGAGCAGGTTGCACATATCAGGATGGCGCATGCACAGCGGCGGCTTGAAGCCGGCGTTCTCGAAGGCCGTCATATCGAGCAGTTGAGCCTCCGCAGTGACGGCGTCGACATCGTCTCCGTACGGGATATGGCGGCCGAGATGATGCCCGCCAGCCGCAATTAACGTCTCGTACAAGCCGAGGCGCTGCGCCTCCGCGACTCCCCACGGCGCCAGCCACTCGCCGCGCACGTGATCGACATGCACCAGCGACTTCTCGACGACAGTCACCGCAATCCCAGCCCGCGCCAGCATAATCGCAAGCGCACTACCGCCAATCCCGGCACCAACGATTACAACTTCAGGGTGAGTATGCATTTCAATAATAATGATTCATTCACTTGCCGTTGAGAACCGCGGTCGCCTGATCCAGACGGTCGCTGTAGGCGTTGAGGGCGTCCGCCGTCAGCCTGGCGTAGCGGTTCGCGTCGGACCAGCGCTGGTCTTCGATCGCCTCGCGCACGCCGGGCAGGGTCTTGGCTTCGTAACCAGTGTAGCGGCCGGGCGCGTAGACGAGATTTTTGTACCAGCCCCTGCCCGGCAGGCCTTCGTCGGGCGCGAGCGTTTGATCGATATTCATCATAAGCGCCTGTAGGCGTGCGAGCTGCGCGGCGGAGAGGTGCGACGCATTTTTCGCGAGCGCATCGTCATAGGCCTTCGCGCTGCGCTTCAGCCGATCGACCGCATCCTTGAGCGGCGCGAAGTTGATCTGCGGCACCGGCTCGAGCGCGGTGGGAATGCCGCTCGGCTTGGTGGGATCTGCCGCGAGCTGGAACGCGCGGTCATGCAGCAGCTTCGCCTGCGTCGCCGCCTCCTCGCGCTTTTCATCCGCGAGCTTCTTCACCTGATCGAAGTAGTCCGAGACCGCTTTCGCGAACCCGCTTGCATTTTGAACAGGAACGTCGGCGTCGGCGACGCGCAACACGATGCGCCCGATCGTCTTCGCCAGCATCGCGTCATAGACGAAGCCGGGATCGACGAAGCGGCTGTGATGCTCGAAGGTGTCGTAGCGCGAATGGTAAACGCCGCTCCCGTGGCCCTCCTCGGCAAAACCAATGTCCAGCACGGGCACGCCCAGGTGATCGAGGAAGGCTGAGAAGTCGGAACCCGAGCCGAGCGCCTCGATCGGAAAATCCTTGCCGGGGTCCGCCGCGATTTTCGCCTCTGCCTTGGCGTGCTCGTTCGCGGTGGGCGCAAGCGCCGCTATCCGCATCTTCGCGCGCAGGCGCTCGCCGATCGAAACGCCCGTCTCAGGATCGATCACATCGGCCGCCACCTGGTTCACCAGATGCTGAAAGTCGTGGCTACCGCCCGCCTCCAGAAAGCCGCGCTCATTCGAATCCGAGTTGATGTAGAGCACCACCTTCTTTTTCAGTTCGTCGGCATGCTCCTCGGCCCACTCGGTCGAGCCCAGCAGCATCGGCTCCTCTGCGTCCCAACTCGTGTAGACAATCGTGCGTTTGGGCCGCCAGCCCTGCTGTGCGAGACCGCCGAATGCTTTGGCCTCCGCCAGCAGCGCGACCTGCCCCGACAATGGGTCGGTGGCGCCGAACACCCAGCCGTCATGATGGTTGCCGCGCACGACCCACTGGTCGGGCCAGGTCGAACCCTTCATCGTCGCGATCACGTCGTAGATAGGCTGGAGCTGCCAGTCGGACTTTACTGCGAGATGGACGACCGCCGCGCCCGGGCCGACGTGATACGTGATCGGCAGCGCGCCGCGCCATGCTTGCGGCGCCACCGGTCCCGTCAGCGCCGCGAGAAAGACCTGCGCGTCGGCGTAGGAGATAGGTATCACGGGAATCTTCATGATAGTCGGCGCGTCGGCGCGCTTCAGCCGCTTGGCGTCTTTGGTCGCACCGACGCCGGGCGTCAGGGGATCGCCGGGATACAACCCCATGTCGAGTACCGATCCGCGCTGCACGCCGAGCGGCGGGCGCATCGGGCCTTTTGGATAGGTCTCGTCGACCGAGTAGCCGTCCTGCGCCGGGTCCGAGTAGATGATGCATCCGATCGCGCCGTGATCGTACGCGAGCTTTGGCTTCAACCCGCGCCAGCCGCCGCCATAGCGCGCGATAACGATCTTGCCCTTGACGCTGACGCCGAGCCGCTCGAGCATTTTGTAATCGTCGAGCATCCCGTAGTTGACGTAGACCAGGTCTGCGGTGACGTCGCCGTCGCTTTGATACGCGACGTAGTCAGGCAGCGCGGGGTCCGTCGCAGTCGCGCTCGAATCGCCGGGGATCGGCGGCTCCTGCAGCGTCGCGCTGAATTTCGCGGGACCTATCAGCTCGAGCGTCTCGCTAATCGGCTTGGAATACAGCACCCAGAACGTCTCGATGTGCGCGTCCCAGCCCCATTGCTTGAACCACGCGAGTATCTGCTCGGCGTTAGCCTTGTCGTGCGGCGAACCGACGTGATTCGGCTGCGATGCGAGCTGCTTCATCCAGTCGCGCATCTCGGACGGGTGTATCAGCGCATCGAAGTTGCGCTCGAGCGTGGCCTCGTCAGGCGCGACCGGCGATGGCGCGCCGAACGCCGCGCTGATGCAAAGAAAGCCCGCCATCGCGATCGATATGGCGAGCTTCCTGCTGGCTCTCATTTCTCCGGCGCCGCGACCAATCACTAGCGTGCTCCTTCTGCACAGTCGCACCGCCAGGAAAAATCGCCGTGCGGCGGCGAATCGAGGCCGCCGCTTTAAGGCTATGAACGCTCACGCACCAGGGCGCGGCGCGATCAAATCACTGCGGACGCTGACGTTCGATGGCCGCGATCCGCGAGGGACGGTGTTTCCGCTCAGTATCCCTTCTCGGGGACTATCGTACTTTGATTGCCGTTGGTCTCCGGGCCATGACAGGCTGCCACTTCGCTCACTTGCGCACTCAGGTTAGTCGCGATCTGAGCGTCGGACTGGCCGGCTGCCGCCTGTGTTTTCACAATGTTGCAATCGACCGGCTGATTCGTCGGGGAAAACATCGAGCACCCCGAAAGTCCCGCGGCCACAACTAACAGTCCCGACGCGGCTGAGATAAAAAGAGTACTGCGCACTTTTCGCTGCATGATTCTCCTCCCGGCTGAATCAGAATCCACTTCGGTCCACCCCTGCTGCCGTCCCGTTCACAAAAACCAACGGCGAACTTTTATCACTTGTTAGTCAACTTCGCGATAGCTGGAATTATCCGTCTCGATGCGTGCGTAGCGAGGCCTTTTGGAGGATTCAGGCGGGCGGCAGACAGGCGTGCGAATGGTGAGGTTGTGAAAGCCCGCCGCTCACTTCAGGTGTGCAGGTTGTATCGCGAGCGGCGGGCGCAAAATTGCTAGCGCTTGTTGTCGTGATTGACGGCCGCGACCGCCTTGTCGATGGTCTTGCCGATGGCATCCTTGACCTTGCCACTGGCTTGATCGACTTTTCCGCGATTCTTCAGCTTTTGATCATTAGTCAGTACGCCAGCCGCTTCTTCGACGCGTCCCTTAACTTTGTCTTTTGTTCCATTCATCACTTACTACTCCTTATATTGAACTGAGATTTCGACATAGTACGCATTACTTACTCACCGCGGCCGCCGGCCGTACGATCGCCACTGGCATAAGCAGTGGGCCGCCCGACAAACTACGATCGATTGTACCGAGGCGCTTGCAATCTTCACGCTGCCAATGCTCCAGAACCAGGCGCATCGAGGTCCAGACCAGCACGAAAACAATCAAGGACGCGATCAGGGTCGGAATTGCGCCGTCGAGGCTTAAGACTTCCACGTAGTGCCCGGAAACCAGATGGCGAAGGGAGTCCGCTCCGATCAGGCGTCCACTGACGGGAGTCAGCGCGTTGCCAACAAAGCTCGCGAAGGTCGAATACGCGAAACCCGCGGTCAGCCCTGCGATCAGGCATAGATTGTTTGCGCCGGCCGACAGCTCGGCGCTGACAGCGTCGTAACGAGGTGGTGCCATGATGACCTCCTCAAGCCTTGCGAATGTACTAGTAGGTTTGGTCGAGCGGAACGTGGTCAAAGGCGAGCGAAACCACTGTCGGGCTGGATCAAGTCGGGACTCGACTCTTATATCGATACCGTCTTTCTTTAGTGTGGACTAGCAATTTACTAGTGTCAATTAGGGGAAATATAATCAACCGAGAATACTAGTAGATATGTATTCCCCGGCACCCATTATGCTGCTGACGGAGCTGATCTGAGACTGAGAATCGTCTCGGTCGGCATCAGCTTGACCATCGAGGCGCTAGACTCCCACAGGTCTGTCGCCATCGCGGGATCGTACGAGTCCATCGACGACGGCACGTCGCGCGTGCCCTGAAAATACCTCCCGGAGATGCGCTCGAATTTTGGCTCGGTCACCATGCTGGCGAGCGCTCGGCCCGATCGCGCGACGCTATTCACGTTCGGCACGAAGGGGCGCAGCGCAGGCAGCACGAAGCGCCAGGCGAATCTCGCCATCGGGCCGTAGTCGCGAGCCAGTCCCGTCCCCGGCATCAGGCCGGGATCGAACGCGTTGACGGTGATCGGCCGACCGCTGGTGCCGGCCGCGCGTCGCTCGCTGCGCAGCCGGCGCTCGAGTTCGTAGGTAAACAGCAGGTTGCACAGCTTCGAGGTGGCGTAGGCGCGCCGGCCCGCCGTTCCCGGCGGGTCATTCAGCGGCTTAGAGTCTTCATCCGGCCGCGCCAGGATTCGCGCGGATTTGTAGATCGGCGCCGGCATCCCGGTCGCCTGCTTCGGATCGTGCACACCGCTGCCGACTACGACGATCCGCGCCGGCGGCTCCATCTGTGCGAGCATCAGGTTCACCAGGATGAAATGTCCAAGATGGTTGACCGCGAACGTCGTCTCGAAGCCGTCCACCGTGTAAGTTCTGCCAGTCACTATCTGCGTGGCCGCATTGCATACGAGAGCCCGCAGCGGGGGCCGGCGCTCGGCCGCATAGTCGCGCGCAAAATTCCGCACCGACTCGAGCGAGGCGAGGTCCAATGTCATCGCTTCGATTTCGGGGTGCCTCGTGTGCGCGATGAGCCGCTTCACAGCGTCGCGGCCCTTTTCGATGCTCCGACAAGCGACGATTACGCGCCATTCGTGGGTCTCGGCAAGCGCTCGCGCGCACTCAAAACCCAAGCCGGTATTGGCGCCCGTGACGATGACGGTGTTCATGTTCGCGGATAATTGCATGCTGGCAGAGTTGTGGGGAGCGCTGCCGCGCACCTCATCCACAGGCCCAAAAACCAACAGCTTGCGTCTGCGCCCGCGAAGTTGGAAATTCAGCGTTCCATGAGAATCGAAACGCAACGCCCTACCGTCGCCGAGATAGACCTCGGCGCGCTGCGCTCGAACTTCCGCGCGCTGCGCGGAGTCGCCGCGCACGGCGAGCTGATGGTGGTAGTCAAGGCCGATGCGTACGGGCATGGCGCGGTCGCGGTCGCGCGCGCGCTGATCGACGAAGGCTGCCGTCATTTCGGCGTCGCCACGCTCGACGAGGCGCGCGAACTGCGCGAGGCCGGCGTGCGCACGCGGGTCTATCTGCAGGCCGGCTTCTTCGCCGAGCAGGCAGCCGAGATCGTCAAGCTCGATTTGACCCCGTTCGTCTTCGAGGCCGCAATGATTGGAGTACTTGACCGCGCCGCCGCGTCGGCCGGGCGCAATGACTTTCCAATTCACATCAAGATAGACAGCGGCGCGACCCGGCTCGGCGTGATGCCTGCGGATATTCCTGCCGTCATCGACGCGATCCGCAGCGCCACTGCGGTGCGCCTCGAGGGCGTGTGCACGCTGCTCGCCAACGCCGGCGATCCGAAGAGTCCAATCACCGACGCGCAGCTCGCGGTATTTCACCAGGCGATCGCCACGCTCAATGGCGCCGGGATGCGGCCGTCAGTAATCCACGTCGCGAATTCAGCGGCGCTCGTGCTGCGTTACGATTCGCACTTCAATCTGGCGCGGCCGGGGCTGGCCATCTACGGCCTGCCGCCCGTTGCCGCCGTGCGCGAGCGCGTCGAGCTGCACCCGGTGATGACCTTCAAGACGCGCCTGATGCAGATCAAGCGCGCGCCGGCCGGCAGCGGCGTCGGCTATGGGCATACTTTCGTCACGCCGCGCGAAAGTTTGATCGGCGTGCTGCCCGTCGGTTACGCCGACGGCTATCGCCGGGGCCTGCAGCACGGCGGCGAGGTGATCGTTCGCGGCGCGCGCGCACCAGTCGTCGGCGCGGTCTCGATGGACCTGACGACGATCGACGTCACCGACATCGCAGGCGCGGCGGTCGGCGATGAGGTAATCTTGTGGGGCGAATCCGGCGGTGAAGCGATCAGCGTCAACGACGTCGCGCGCCTCGCGCAAACAATCTCGTACGAGATGCTGTGTACCGTCGGCAAACGGGTGCCGCGCGTGATTCGGAGCTAGATATAATGAGCAACGACAAAGTCGCGATCAGACGCGCGCTGTTGGGCGTGTCGGACAAGGCGGGTCTCGCCGATTTTGCGCGGGCACTGGCGCGGCACGACATCGAGATCGTCTCGACCGGCGGTACCATGGCGGCTCTGGAAGCGGCCGGCGTCAAAGTCCGGTCGGTCGAGAGCTTCACCGGCTCGCCCGAAATGCTGGACGGCCGCGTGAAGACGCTGCATCCGAAAATCCACGGCGGAATCCTCGCGCGCCGCGCCGACGACAGCCATCGGCGCCAGATGCAGCAATATCAAATCGAGCCTATCGACCTGGTGGTCGTGAACTTTTATCCCTTCGAAAAAACTGTCGCCAAGCCCGGCGTCAGCCTCGAAGACGCGATCGAAAATATCGACATCGGCGGCCCGACGCTGGTGCGCGCGGCGGCGAAAAATCATGCCGACGTCGCCGTCGTCGTCGACGCCGCCGACTACGACGCGATTGCCGCCGAACTCGACGCGAACCAGGGCGCGATAACCGCGGCCACGCGATGGCGCCTCGCACGCAAGGCGTTTGCGCGTGTCTCAGTTTACGACGCCGCGATCGCAAACTATCTCGGCACCCACGCGGGCGACGGCGAAGCGTCAGACCTCGGCGAGACCTACAATCTCGCGCTCGAGCGCGAGCAGGCGCTGCGCTACGGCGAAAATCCGCATCAGAACGGCGCGTTGTACGGTCGCTTTCTGGAGATAGCGCATCAGCTTCACGGCAAGGAGTTGTCGTTTAACAACGTCGTCGATATCAGCTCGGCGATGAACCTGATGCTCGAGTTCGAGCACGAGCGGCGCGCGGTCGTCGCGATTCTCAAGCACAATACGCCGTGCGGCGTCGGACTGGCGGACACGCTCAAAGGCGCGTGGGACAAGGCGTTCGCAACCGATCCCGATTCGCCGTTCGGCGGTATCATCATCACCAATCGCCCGTGGGACATGGAGTTCGCGCGCGCCGTCAACGAACTCTTCACCGAGGTGCTGATCGGTCCCGCGTATCCCGACGACGTGCTCGCGTTCCTGCGCAAAAATAAAAATCGGCGCGTGATGACGTTCAATCCGAAGGCCGTCGATCGCAACGAGCTTGACGTCAAGAAGGTGCTCGGCGGATTGCTCGTGCAGACGCCTGACCTCGCAATCGAAGATCCGCGCAAAGGAAAAATCGTCACGCGGCGCGCGCCGACCGACGCCGAGATGAACGCACTCACCTTCGGCATCAAGGTTTGCAAGCATGTCAAGTCCAACGCCATCGCCTTCGTCGCCGAAGATCGCACGCTGGCAGTCGGCGGCGGCGCGACTTCGCGCATCGATCCGGTTTACGCCGCGCGTGAAAAGGCCGCGCGCCTCAAAGTCTCGCTCGAAGGTTCGGTGCTCGTGTCAGAGGCGCTCTTTCCATTTCCCGACGGCCCGACGCTGGCGGCCGAAGCCGGTGCGACGGCGATTGCGCAACCGGGCGGCTCGCTGCGCGACGACAAAGTGATCGAAGCGGCGGACAAGTTCGGACTCGCGATGGTCTTCACAGGAGTGCGCCATTTCAGGCATTAGGTTTTTCGCGCGATGAAAGTACTGGTCATAGGCAAAGGCGGGCGCGAGCACGCGCTGGTCTGGCGGCTCCATCAGTGCGAGACCGTGTGGAAGATATTTTGCGCACCGGGCAATCCCGGAATCGATCAAATCGCAGAACCCGTTCCGATCGCGCCGACCGATGGCGCGGCGCTGGCCGAATTCGCGAAATCCAGGTCAGTCGATCTGACAATCGTCGGTCCCGAAGATCCCCTCGCCGCCGGAGTTGTCGACGAGTTTATACGTGAGGGGCTGAAAATATTCGGGCCGACCGCGGCGGCGGCGCAGCTCGAAACCAGCAAATCGTTTTCGAAAACGATCATGCGCGAAGCCGCCGTGCCCACCGCCGACTTCGCCGCGTTCGACGACGCCGAACCCGCTCGGCGCTACGTGAAATCGCGCAAAGGTTCGATGGTCGTGAAGGCCGACGGACTCGCACTCGGCAAAGGCGTGATGATTTGCCACGACCAGACCTCGGCTCTGGAAGCGATTGCAGACGCGATGGAGCGGCGCCGTTTCGGAGCGGCAGGTAGTCGCATAGTCGTCGAGGAATTTCTCACCGGTCAGGAAGTTTCATTCTTCGCGCTGTGCGACGGCGAGAACGCGATCCCGCTCGGCACGTTTCAGGATCACAAGGCGATCTTCGACGGCGATCGCGGCCCCAACACCGGCGGGATGGGCGCGTATTCGCCGGTGCCGCAGTTTGGCCCCGAGCTCGACGCGCGCGTGATGCGCGATGTGGTCACGCCGACGCTCGCCGCGATGAACGCGCGCGGGATTCCATTTCGCGGTCTGCTGTTCGTCGGCCTGATGATCGACGGCGACCGAATGAATGTGCTCGAGTTCAACGTGCGCTTCGGCGATCCTGAATGCGAACCGTTGATGATGCGGCTGGACAGCAACCTGGCGGAAAACCTGCTCGCCGCCGCCGACGGCAATGTCGCCAACGCAGCCATCAGGCTCTCGCCGCGCAGCGCGGTCGCGGTAGTTCTCGCCTCGGGCGGTTACCCTGGCGATTACAAAAAGGGAATCGCGATTCGAGGGTTGGACCGGCTCGAGGGCAACGTGCCGTCGGACATCAAAATCAAATGGGCGATGAAAAAGATTCGCGTAAAAGTTTTCCACTCCGGCACCGCGATTCGCGAGGGACAACTGGTGACCGACGGCGGCCGTGTATTGACGGTGACTGCGATGGCGCCCGAGTTGAAGACGGCGGTCGAGGCGGCGTACGAAGCGGCGGAGATGATCGAGTTCGAGGGGCGTCAGTTTCGGCACGACATCGCGCGCCGCGCGCTCGAACCTGGATAGTCGCGATGTCCACGGTCGCGGATGGAATAGCAGCGCTGAGAACCGGCGAGCTCGTCGTTTATCCGACAGAAACTTTCTATGGCATCGGCGCCGACGCGTTCTCAGCCAGCGCACTGGCGCGATTGTTTCGAGTGAAGGAGCGCGAGCCGGGACGGCCGGTTGGTCTGATCGCGGCGGACGCTGCGATGGCATTTTCGGTGGCGCGCGAAGTACCGATCGATGCTCGACGTCTCGCGGATGCCTTCTGGCCAGGACCCCTGACGATCGTCGTGCCAGCACGCGAGGATATTGCGTCGGAGCTGGCGGGACCCGACGGTATCGGGGTGCGAGTGTCGCCGAATCCGGTCGCGCGCGCTCTCAGCGCGGGACTCGGCCGTCCGATCACAGCAACCAGCGCGAACCTCAGCGGGGAAGCGCCGGCCAGCACTCTCGATGAAGCGCGCGCAGGGCTCGGCGAAAAAGTTAAAGTTTACCTTGAAGGTGGCAAATTGACCGCATCGGCGCCGAGCACGGTCATTGCCGTCGGCCGAAGCGGGTGGAGAATGATTAGAGTGGGAGCGATTTCGGAAGATCGAATCGCGGCAGCGCTGAAATGAGCGGGCTCGGCAAACGGATCGAGCCATTTCGCGCGCTGATGTACAACCGCAACGTCGCCGGCGACCCCGCGCACGTCGTTGCGCCGCCGTACGATTTGATCGGCGCGGCGCGTCAGAATCAACTTTACGAACGCAGTCCGTACAACGTCGTGCGGCTCGAATTGGCGCGCGAGGCCGACCGCTATGGCGCAGCGGAAAAGACGCTCGCCGACTGGCTCGCGGCCAGCGTGCTCGAGCGGCCGGCGCGTCCCGCGATTTTTCAGTACCGGCAGACCTTCGATGTCGAGGGCCGGCTGCTGCATCGCACGGGATTCATCGCGCGCGTGCGCCTCGAGGAATTCGATCGCGGGCGCATCCTGCCGCACGAGCGGACTTTTCCAGCCGCGAAAGAGGATCGCCTGCGCCTGTTGACCGCGCTGCAGGTCAACACCAGCTCGATCTTCGGACTGTATTCGGGTGCGCATCCCGAACTCGACGATTTACGCGACAAGGTCGCCGCGCGCGAGCCGTTGATCGATCTCGTCGATGACCTCGGAATCCGCAACGAGTTGCGCGCGATCGAAGCGGCCGACGAAATCGCGATCGTTCAGCGCGAGCTCGAATCGCCGCGCATTCTGATCGCCGACGGACACCATCGCTACGAAACCGCGCTTAATTATCGTCGCGCGCGGCGTCATGAAAACGCGCCTAGCGAGCCGCAGCCGTACGACTACACGCTGATGACGCTGGTGGCATGCGACGATCCGGGGCTGGTGATCCTGCCGACGCATCGAGTTGTGAAGTCGCTGCCGGCCGACGCTATCGGCTCGTTCATGCAACGCGCGCGCGAGGTTTTCGAGGTCGTGGAAATCACGCATCGCGACGAATTTCGCACGCGCCTGAACGATTCGGGCAGCGGCGCAATCGGCGTCGTGCTTAAAGGGAGTCCGAGCTATCTGATTTTGCACCTGCGCAGCGATAGCGCGATGAACAACGCGATGCCGGATGCGCCGGACGAAGTTCGGCGTCTCGACGTGTCGGTTCTGCACACGCTGGTTTTCGATCGAATATTCGGGTTGCGCGCCGACGAGATTCGCAAAGGCGGGAATATCGAATACACGATTGAAATCGGCGGCGCGCTCGGCGCAGTCGCGCAGGGGCTTGCCGACGGCGCGTTCCTGATGAATCCGCCGTCGATTCAGGATGTCGAGCGGGTGAGCGACGCGGGCGCGACCATGCCCGAGAAGTCGACGTATTTTCATCCCAAGCTACTGACCGGCCTCGTGATGAATCCGGTGTTCGACGGCGAATGAGCGAGCTGAACAGTCGCGGCTCGCGCTTGATCCTGGTGCGCCATGGCGAGACCGAGGGCGAGTCGAGCATCAGGTACCACGGCCGCACCGACGTGGCGTTGTCGGAACTCGGGCGCGCGCAGATGCGCCTCGCGGGACGCGCGATCGAGACGCGGCGCGGCGATAGAAACTTTGCGCGCGTCTTCTCCAGTCCGCTCGTGCGTGCCTCCGAAGGCGCGCAAATCGTCGCGAGCGCCGCGGCGCCGCTCATTACGATCGATGAATTCGCCGAGGTGCACTTCGGATTGTTCGAAGGACTCACTGCGGATGAGATTCGCGATCGATATCCCGACGACTTCGTGCGATGGAACGCCGATCGGCTCGCGCCGGGTTACACCTATCCCGAGGGCGAGAGCCGTGCCGCGTTTATCGCGCGCGTCGAGCGCGGCCTGGAACGCATGCTGACTCTGTGGACGCCGCATGATGGCGACGCGCTGCTGGTCGCGCATCGCGGAGTGATTCGCGCAATCGTGCGCAAGCTCACGGGTCAGCAGCCGGTCGTTGAGCTCGGCTCGATTCAGATCGTTCGCTTCGACGACGGCTGCCATGCAGAGATGCTCGACCTTATCGATCACCTCGGCGGCTCCTGAACTCACACGCGGCGCAGCACTCCCATCCAGCGGTAGCGGCATCGGTCGAGCGGCTTGGTGAATGACAGATCGCAGTAGGCGGCGACCATTTTGAACATCCCCGACGCGAGTGCTGCCAGTTCAAGCGTCGCGGGCGTCGTGTAGCGCACCGGGATCAAGTCGCGAGTGGTCACGGCGCCTTCGGGAAAGTTGATGGTGCATTCGAGTTCGTAGATAGAATGCAGCGGCGAGTACCACGCGACAGGGCGATTGAACTCGCGGATACCGAGCGCGATGCCGCCGGCGTATGCAGTTCGTTCGCGCCACATCGTGCGCCGCGGCACGCGCGGAGTGGGATCCTGGCGATCGATGTCGAGGCAGTACAAGCCGCCGCGCTTGAGCGCGCGGCCGACGGATTTGAGATGCGAGAGCAGGCGCGAGTTCTCGACGATCACCGGAAACGTTTCGGACATAAAGATTGCGGCATCGAAGCGGCGCTCCGGCAACGTGAAGTTTTCGATTGGCCGGCGGTAGAAGCGAAGCTTGGCGAGTGCGTCAGCCTTGCGGCGGCCCGCCGCGATCATGGCCGGCGCGCGATCGATTCCAACGACCTCGAAGCCGTCATTCACGAGCAGCCGTCCGTGAGGTGAGTCGCCGCAAGCGATATCGAGGATGCGGCGGGTCCGGCCTTTGCGATGGTGCTGCCAGACCTGTTGCAGGAAGATCGCTTCGGCCGGAATCTCGCCGGGACTCTCCAGATGGGCGCGGCGGAAGATGTCGGGATATTCGTAGATGCTCGGTTCCATCGGCGATGAGCGTACAAGCGGCGCGCTTCGAGGCCAATGGCGTCGCGCGCAGAAATTCAACGCTTGAGATTTTGCGGCGAACGGCGGGATAATGCCCGCGCATCCCAGTCCTGAACGACCGTTTAGGGGAGAGCCACGATGAGCAAGCCGCTCGAAGGAATCAAAGTCGTCGAGATCGCGCAGGAAATCCAGGGGCCATTCTCGTCGCTGATCCTGGCCGACATGGGCGCCGACGTCGTCAAGGTCGAGAACAAGGAGACCGGAGACCTGAGCCGCTGGATGCTGGCCGCGCTGATTGGCGGGCCGGACGTTCACAACGCAACGGTGTCGCATTATTTTATCGCGATGAATCGCGGCAAGCGGAGCATCACCGCCGATTTGAAGAAGCCCGACGCCATCGAGATGGTGCGCCGGATGGTGAAATCGTACGACGTGCTCGTCACCAACTATCGGCCCGGCGTGCTCGACCGGCTCGGACTCGGCTACGACGAGGTGCGCAAGATAAATCCGCGCATCGTGTACGCGCAAGGCAGTTCGTGGGGACCGCGTGGGCCATGGGTGACGCGGCCGAGTCGCGACACACTGGCGCAGGCGGCCAGCGGCGTGATGGCGAAGACGGGGATGCCGGACGATCCGCCGCTCGCAGCCGGAATGCTCATCGCAGATCACTCTGGCGCGCTCAGCCTCGCGAGCGGAATACTCGCGGCGCTGTTCGCGCGCGAGCGCACGGGCAAGGGGCAGAAGGTCGACGCGTCGATCTACGGCACGATGATCGCGATGCAGGGGATGGAGATCAATTACACGTCGATCACCGGGGTCGAGCCCGAGCGCGCCGGACGTGGGCATCAGTTTCTCCGCGGCGTGTGGGGCGCATTCCCGACCAGCGACGGTCACATCTGTATTGCGGGCGTGGACGAGAAGCGGTGGCCGTCGTTCTGCAAGATCGTCGGCATTGAGCATCTGCAAACAGATCCTGAGTATGCGGACAACGTCGTGCGCAATTTTCACGGCGAGAAGATTCAGAAGGTGCTCGACGAGATCTTTCCGAAGAAGACGAGCAAGGAGTGGCTCGCGGAACTCAACGACGCCGATATCCTGGCGACCGAGGTCGTCGACTACCGCACGATGCTGAAAAGCGAGCAAGCGCGCGTCAACGGCTACCTGCTCGAACTCGACCATCCGGTGGCGGGCAAGGTGCTCGTGTCGGGCACGCCGATAACGATCAACGGCGAAGTTACGACGATCGCGCAAGCGGCACCCGAGCACGGGCAGCATACCGAGGAAGTGCTGCTGGAACTTGGCTACTCGTGGGAGGAGATCGGCGCCTTGCGTGACAGCGGCGCTATCTAGCGCAGGTCACGGACGGGTGACTCGATAGATTTCGAACACGCCGTTGACGTTTTCGTGATAGTAGAGCGATTTCTCGTCCGGCGACAAGGCGGGCGCTTCCACGAATCCTGTGATCGCTTTGATTTTGCGCGGCTTGCCGAACGGCTTCGAAGTTTTTGAGCGCGTTGCCGTGTAGATCGCAGGCAATGTGCCGTCGAAGCGGGTGAAGAAGAATTCGAGTCCCGACGCCGAGATGTCGGGCGCGTAGTTGAGTCCGTGCAGGTTGATCTTGCGCATGATCGTGGCGCTCTTCTTGAGACGCATGAACTGATCGCCGGTGCGCGTGGCGATCGCGATGCTCGCGTGCAGCAGATCCCAGTCGGAGGAGTAGACGCCGTCGTCAAAGTAGAGCGTGTTGCCGTCAGGACTAATGCATTGGTCGAAATTTACGTCTCCCGCTTTCTGTTTTGAAATTCCCTGCACGAGCGCGATGCCGGTAACGTTGCCGTCGAAAAAGGTACCCGAATAGATCGTCGAAAAGGTCTCGGAATAACTGCGCGTCGAGACGAAGTAGAAGTTGCCGTTGACGTCCATCGATGGGACCGCGTCCAGCGCCGATGAGTTGACGCCGCCGATCTCGCCCTGGAATTGCCAGGTCAAATCGTCGATGCGCGTCGCGTAATACAGGTTGGTGTCCGGCGCGCTGTTCGAGTTGTTGAAGAACAGGTAGTTACCGTCGGGACTGATGAAGGGTTCCATCGCGTCCTGGCTGTAGCCTTCGATCGTCACCAGTTGAGGATTGGTGAAGACACCGAACTTGGGCGTGGCGATCGCGTAGCCGTTGAATGGCGCGCCGAGCACCAGCAGGCAGATCACCGCAAGCGTGCGAATAGGATTAGTCGAAAGCATTTTCAGTCAGGCTTCTGTGTTGCATATTAATTCAAACTCGCGCGGCCCGATCACTGCAAATGAATCGCGGAGGGAATGTCTATGGCGCTGCCGGCCCGGATTTCTATCGCTACGCTCGGCGTGAGCGATCTCGCGCGCTCGACAAAGTTCTATCAGGCGCTTGGCTGGAAGCTGACGCGGGAATCCTCGAACCAGATCAGCTTCTTTCGCACGGCCGGCGGCGTGCTCGCGCTCTATCCATATGATCTGCTCGCCAAGGACGCGCGACTGCCGGCGTTGCGATCGCGAGGATTCGGCGGGGTCACGCTCGCTATCAACGTCGAGCGTCCCGAAGACGTGCAGCCCGGACTCGACACGGCGCAAAACGCGGGCGCGACGATTCTCAAACCCGCGACCAAAGCCGAGTGGGGAGGAGTGTCGGGATATTTCGCCGACCCCGACGGCTATCCGTGGGAAGTCGTGTGGGCGCCAAACACGAAGTTCAAGGCCGACGGCTCGCTGGATGTGAGCTAATCGCGGATGGCGCAGCGGCATATCGTGGCGATGGGGGGCGGCGGATTCTCGATGGAGCCGCGCAATCCGAGACTCGACGATTTTGTGCTGAGCCTCGCGCGGCGCAAGCGGCGGCCGCCCATATGCTTCATCGGAACTGCGAGCGGCGACAGCGATTTGTACATCAGACGCTTCCATGAAGCCTTTCCGCCGGCGCGCGCCGCGGCGACTCATCTGACTTTCTTCGAGCGCAACGTCAGCGACCTTAAATCGTTCGTGATGGCGCAGGACGTCATTTATGTCGGCGGCGGCAGCAGCGCGAACATGCTCGCGGTGTGGCGTTTGCACGGACTCGACAAGGTGCTGCGCGGGGCGTGGAACGCTGGCGTCGTGATGGCGGGAATCAGCGCGGGTGCGATTTGTTGGTTCGAAGACGGCGTGACGGATTCATTTGGCATGCCGTTTCGCGCGCTGAATGACGGGCTCGGATTCGTCCGCGGCGCATGCTGTCCGCATTACGACGGCGAGCAACAACGGCGCCCCGTGCTGTTGAAGCTGATCAAGCGCGGATTCCCCTCGACGCTCGCGCTCGATGACGGTGCGGCGGCGCATTTTGTTGGCACGCGGCTCAGCGAAGTCGTTTCGTCGCGGCCGAAAGCGCGCGCGATCCGCGTCGAGTTGAGCAAGGGCGCGGTCGTCGAAAAAGCGCTGCCGGTGCGGTACCTCGGCCAGCGATGACCGTACAGTTGCGCGTGACACGGGGCGGGACGCTGCTCTAGAATGCGGAACCTCTAGTGCGCTCAGGGTGAGTCGATGGCGGCATCCACAGAAATCGTTGAGATAAAGGCGCGCGAGATACTCGACTCGCGCGGAAACCCTACCGTCGAAGTCGACGTGCGGCTTCGCGGCGGTGCGTTGGGCCGCGCCGCGGTGCCGTCGGGCGCATCGACAGGCGTCCATGAAGCGCTCGAGCTTCGCGACGGCGACGCGAAACGCTACGGCGGCAAGGGCGTTCTGAAAGCGGTCGCCAACGTCAACGGCATGATCGCGGCGAAGCTCAAAGGCGCGGACGCCGCGAAGCAGAGCGTCATCGACGGCGTGCTGATCGAGATGGACGGCACCGCGAACAAATCGAAGCTCGGCGCGAACGCGATGCTGGGCGTGTCGCTCGCGAACGCGCACGCATCGGCGGCGGCGGCGGGAGTGCCGCTCTACCTGCATCTCAATCCCGATGCGCACGTGATGCCGGTGCCGATGATGAACGTCGTCAACGGCGGGAAGCATGCGGACTCGAACGTCGACATGCAGGAGTTCATGATCGTGCCGGCGGGAGCGGCGAATATCGGCGACGCGATCCGGATGGGCAGCGAGGTCTTTCACGCGTTGGCGGCGGTGCTGAAGAAGCTCGGGCATTCGACCAACGTCGGCGACGAGGGCGGATTCGCGCCGAGTCTCAAGAGCAACGAGGAGCCGATCGAGTTGATCCTCGAGGCGATTGCGAAGGCCGGCTATCGGCCGGGCGCTGATATGTTCATCGCACTCGACCCGGCGTCGAGCGAATTTTACGAGGACGGCAAGTACGTGTTCGCGCGCGGGGACAAGAGCTCGCGCAGCGCCGCGCAGATGGTGGAGTATTACGCGGCGTGGCTGAAGAAATATCCGATCGTCTCGATCGAAGACGGGCTGGCTGAGGACGATTGGGCGGGCTGGGGGATTCTGACGCGCGAACTCGGCGCGAAGACGCAACTGGTCGGCGACGACATCTTCGTCACAAATCCGAAATTCTTGAAGCGCGGAATCGACGAGCATATCGGGAATTCGATCCTGATCAAGGTCAATCAGATCGGCACGCTGACGGAGACGCTCGCGACGATCGAAATGGCGCGCGCGGCGGGTTACACCAGCGTCGTCTCGCATCGGTCGGGCGAGACCGAGGACACGACGATCGCGGACCTGGTGGTGGCGACCGGCGCGGGTCAAATCAAAACCGGATCGATGAGCCGCACCGATCGCAACGCGAAATACAACCGGTTGCTGAGAATTGCCGAAGAGCTCGGCGCGAAGGCGACGTATCCTGGCACGGCGGCTTTCAAGCGCGGGAAATCCTGATGGCCAGCCGGCCGCCTGTCGCAGCGCTCATAATTTTCGACGGATGGGGAGTCAGCAAAAGCGGCGCGTCCAACGCGATCGCGGCGGCGAAGACGCCCGTGATGGACCGGCTGTACGCGACCCAGGCGCATACCGAGCTCGACGCCTCGGGTGAAGCGGTGGGTCTGCCGCCGGGCGTGATGGGCAATTCCGAAGTCGGGCATCTGACAATCGGATCAGGCCGCGTCATCTACCAGGACCTGATGCGAATCACCAAGGCGATCGAGCACGGAGATTTCGCGCGCAACCCGGCGATCGTCGATGCGATCAAGAAGACGGTCGGACTCGACACGACGCTGCATATCTGGGGGCTGCTGTCCGACGGCAGCGTGCACAGCCATATCGATCACCTGATGGCGCTCCTCGACGCCGCCGTGGCGAACGGCGCGAGCAGGATCGCGGTGCATGCGGTGCTCGATGGTCGCGACAAACCGCCGCGTTCGGCGCTTGCGTTTGTCGATCAACTCGAAGCGAAGCTGAAGCAGATTGGGGAGGATGGCGGGCACGGCGGCCTTGGGGGAGGCGGGCACGGCGGGCCGCCCTACTGTCGAATTGCGACGGTTACGGGGCG
>JBEKLS010000084.1:0-17892 GCA_050010075.1 Binatus sp. (SeqCode)
ATAAATCGGGAAGTAGGGTACCGGCGAGCCGTCGTCGTAGCCCTGCGCTAGTGTGTCCTTCACCGCGCGCGTCAGCCGCATGTCGGAATGCGTCATGCCGAGCGGGCGCAGAATATTCTGCGCCATGTAGTCTTCCAGCGGCATACCCGCGAACTTCTCAATGATATAACCCGCCAAGCCGTAGCCCGGATTCGAGTACGACATTCGTGTACCCGGCTGCCATCGCACGTGCTCCGGCCCGCGGAAATGCGTGAGTATCCACAGCAGCGGGCGCGGATTGTCGGGCGGCGAGTCGAAATCGTAAAACTCCGCGAGCGAAAAATCGTTGAAGCCCGCCGTATGCTCGAGCAGTTGCGCGAGCGTGACCGGATTGGTCGACTCCCACGGATTCACGACGGGTATTTCAGAAGCAACGTCGGCGACCTTCGCGTCGAGGTTAAGCTTGCCATGCTCGGCGAGCTGCAGCGCGGACAGCGCGACGAAGCCCTTGGTGATCGATCCGACCCGGAACATCGTATCGCCGCTAACATCGCGATTGGTCGCGATCTCGGCCTTGCCGACGCCGCCCGTCCACACAACTCGATCTTTCGTAACCAGCGCGATTCCAGCGCCCGGCACGTTGTACTTCTTCAGTATCGCCGCTATCGCCGACTTCAGCTCATCGATATTCGCCGGCACGGGCGCCGGCGCCGGTGAAATGCTGTTCGATTCGCCCGAGCAAGCCGCCAGAGCCAGCATCGCGACGACGCCCGCCATCGCGGCGATGCCTCGGTAATGCAAGTTTAACTTCACTCAGAACGGCCGTCTCATTAGACTTCGTTGACCCGTCGAGGGGATGCTTGCTACGCTTCAATCACAGCGATCCAACGTATATATCAAGCGCCAGAGGCATCAATGGCATTAACTAAAAGCGGACTCGAGGCGACCGGCGGCGAAGAGCTGCTGCTCGGCGATACCGCGGTCCTGACCCGGCTCGACAAGGCGCTCGGCTGGGCGCGAAAGTTTTCGATCTTCCCGTATCCGTTCGCGACCGCATGCTGCGCGATGGAATATATGTCGCTGTCGATGACCCCCTACGACATCGACCGCTTCGGCGCGCTGCTGCCGCGCTTCACGCCGCGCCAGGCCGACCTGCTGATGGTGATAGGCACCGTGACGGTTCGCCAGGGACCCATTCTGCGCCGCGTTTACGATCAGATGGCGGAGCCGAAGTGGGTGATGGCGTTTGGCGCGTGCGCTTCGACCGGCGGCTTTTACGACAATTACGCGACGTTGCCGGGCATAGACAGAATCGTGCCGGTCGACGTATATGTTCCCGGCTGTCCGCCGCGGCCCGAGGGCGTGCTCGACGCGCTGATGGCGCTGCAGCGGAAAATCCAGGGACAGAAACAGAAACTGATGGCGCTCAGCGATAAGCATCCCGCCTGAACTACATCACGAACGGATCGGACTTCGCATGGAACGGATACTGACTCGCTGGCTGGATATCCCTGACCTTCGCAAGCTCGACGTGTACCTCGCCAACGGCGGCTACAAGGCGGCGCGCAAGGCGTGGTTCGAGATGTCGACCGACGAGATTATCAACGAGGTCAAGAACTCGAATCTCCGCGGCCGCGGCGGCGCGGGGTTTCCGACCGGGGTCAAGTGGAGCTTCATCCCCAAGGACTCCAAGAAGCCGGTTTACGTCTGCGTCAACGGCGACGAGAGCGAGCCGGGCACCTTTGCCAATCGCTATCAGTTCGAGAACGATCCACACGCCATTATCGAGGGGATCCTGATCGCGTGCCGCGCGGTCGGATCGCACAACGCGTACATCTATATGCGCGGCGAATTCACCGTGCAGCAACGGAGCATGGACGCCGCTCTGGCCGAGGCGCGCGCCGCAGGTTACGTCGGCAAGGACGTGATGGGATCCGGCTACGGCGTGGAGATCGTTACGCATAAAGGTGCGGGCGCGTACGTCTGCGGCGAGGAAAGCGCGCTGCTGGAATCGCTCGAAGGCAAGCGCGGCTACCCGCGCAACCGGCCGCCGTTCCCGGCTATCGTCGGCGCCTTTGGCAGCCCGACCGTGATCAACAATATCGAGACACTGGCGAACGTGCCGCACATCATCAATCGGGGCGCCGACTGGTATAAGGCCATCGGTCCCGAGAAGAGCCCCGGCACCAAGCTGGTATGCCTGTCGGGTCACGTGAACAAGCCTGGGCTGTACGAGCTGCCGATGGGCACGCCGCTGCGGGAAATTATCTACGACGTCGGCGGCGGCATCCTCGGCGGCAAGACGCTCAAGGGCGTAATCCCGGGCGGCTCGTCGTTCGCGGTGCTCAACAAGGAAGAAACCGAGCGCGCGCTTTTCGATTTCGACTCGATGCGCGCGATTGGCTCGGCATTTGGCTCCGGCGTGGTCATCGTTATGGACGAAGATACCTGCATGATCGACATGCTGCTGGCGACCGCGCACTTTTACCATCACGAATCGTGCGGCCAGTGCACGCCGTGTCGCGAAGGCACCGGCTGGATCGAAAAAATCATGACCGAGATGGAAGCGGGGCAGGGCAAGATCGAGCAGCTCGAGCTGCTGAACAACATCTCCGACAACATGGTCGGCAATACGATCTGCGTGCTCGCCGACAGCATCGCGGCGCCGGTGAAGAGCTACGTCACCAAGTTTCGCGATGAATTCGAAGCGCACATCAAGCTCGGGCGCTGCCCGTTCAAGAACAAGACCGCGTCGGCGCAGCAGGCTGCGTGAGAAATTAGATGCCCAAGCTCACCATCGACGGCAAGGAAATTGAAGCTGACGCGAGTATGAATCTCATCAATGCGGCTGAACTGGCCGGCATCGAGATTCCTCACTATTGCTACCATGAGGCCTTGTCGATTCCCGGTAATTGCCGGATGTGCCTGGTTGAAGTCGAAAAAGCGCCCAAGCTCCAGATAGCCTGCAACACGCGCGTCGCCGAAGGGATGGTCGTTCATACGACGAGCGCCAAGGCGAAGACCGCGCAGAAGGCAGTGCTCGAATTCCTGCTGATCAACCACCCGATCGATTGTCCTGTTTGCGACCAGGCCGGCGAGTGCAAGCTGCAGGACTACTACATGGACTACGATCAGCAGCCGTCGCGCTTTCCGCTGCCCGAGAAAAATCGCAAGGGCAAAGCGATCGACATCGGCGCCGGCGTGATGCTCGATCAGGAACGATGCATCCTGTGCGCGCGATGCACGCGGTTCCTCGACGAAATAACGAAAACCTCGGAGCTGGCGATTTTCGAGCGCGGCGATCACAACCGCATCGAGATCAATCCCGGCCAGCCGGTCGACAACAACTACGCCGGCAACCTCGTCGACATCTGTCCGGTCGGCGCGCTAACCGAAAAAGATTTTCGCTTCCGCATGCGCGTCTGGTACCTGCATCGCACCGCGTCGGTGTGCGGCGGATGCGAGCGTGGATGCTCGATCGACATCCATCACCATCGCGGGCGCATCTACCGCTTCAAGCCGCGCCTCAATCCCGCCGTCAACAGCTACTGGATGTGCGACGAGGGACGCCACAGCTTTCCGTCGCTGCAAAACGAGACGCGACTCACCTCGCCGCTGGTGCAGGCCAAGGATCAGCTCGTCGTCGAGCCGTGGGGCGAGGGCGTGAGGCGCGCGGCGTCGATCATCGCGGACTACAAGCGCACGTACGGCCCCAATTCGATCGCGGCGGTCGTCGATGCGACGTCGACCAACGAAGAAGCGTTCGCGCTCAAGCAGTTGATGAAGACTGCGATCGGCTCGGATCGAATCGCGATGCTTAGCTGGTCACCGCCCGGCGCCAGCGGCGACGATGAGCTGCTGCTCCGCGCCAACAAGAATCCCAACACGCGCGGCCTCGCGGCGCTCGGCATTTCGGCAGACGGGCTGGACGGACTTGCGTCGGCGGTAAAGTCGGGCGAGCTCAAGATGTTGATAACGTTTCGCGCCGATATGGTTCGGGCGCTCGGCGAAGAGGAATTCGTTCGGCGGTTCGGCGCGCTCGACTACATGCTGGTGCTGTCGACCGACGCCAACGAGACCTGCCAGATGGCCAACCAGGTCTGGCCGATCGCGGCATACCCGGAAATCGATGGCAGCTTTACGAACTTCAAAGGCCGCGTGCAGCGAATCAACGCCGCGTTCCCGCCGCCAGGCAACGCAATCCCCGGCGTCGAGGCGATCGCGAGGCTCGGCCAAGCGATCGATGGCGTCGATCGCCCGCGCTCGGCAGACGCCATCTTCACCGCAATGGCGGCAGCAGAGCCCGCATTCAAAGGCCTGAGCCTCGCAACCCTCGGCGATCACGGCACCGACCTCGCAGCAAGCTGAAATACCTCTCCCGAAGGGAGAGGTAAGATTCCACTAGCTGCTCGACGGCTCAAATACTATTTCGAGGCTATCCATGTAGCTGAGCAGCTCCTCTGCGAGGACTGTCACCGCGCCGCCGTCGCCCTTGGCGGCGGCCTGCTCGAGCGACTTGCCCATCGTGGTCATCGAGGCGAAGCCGTAGCTGCCGCCTTCGCCCTTTAACTTATGCGCGATGCTGCCGATGGCGGCGTAGTCGCGGCGCGCCAATGCACCGAAAATCGTGACGACATCCTCGCGTTTGTGCGTCAGAAAACCTGGGATCAGATCGCTCAGATCCTCGTCTACTTCCACTCTTACCCGGTCCGGCATGTTTCCTCCCTTGGAGCTGTGACTTCCGCGCGCTCCTCCGCGTTTTTGAACGACTGTCCTTCCATTGCGTCGCGAATTGCGCCGAACAGCGTCGATTTTTTGATCGGCTTGGTGACGTGCGCGTCGCAGCCCGCCGCCCTGCTGCGCTGTGCAGCATCCTCCAGCGCCGACGCCGTCAACGCCACGATGGGGGTGCGGCTACGATCGTTGGCGCGCTCCCAGCCACGAATTGTGCTGGTCGCCTCGTAGCCGTCGACGATCGGCATCTGGATATCCATCAGCACCAGGTCGAACTTCCCGGCGATGAACTTGTCGATTGCCTGTTGGCCGTTTTCGGCTTCTTCGACCGAGTAGGGCGTCTTTTTCAGATAGGCGCGGATCAAGGCGCGGTTGTCGGGCGAGTCGTCGGCCATCAGAATTTTCAACCGCCGATCCAGCGGCGCCGGCGAACTCGGTGCCGGCGCGACGACCGGCAGCCTGGGCTTCTCGCCGCGCGGTTCGTTGCGCACGCCCTCGCATGCGCGCGCGATCGCGGCGAACAGCTCGGCGCGCCGCACCGGTTTCACGACGTAGCTGTTGACGCCGATTGCGCGCAGATGCGCGACCTCGTTGCTCAAGTCGTTGGTGCCCAGCATCATCACGATCGGCGGCCGCCCGCGAGGGCCGTTCGCCAGGCGGCTGGCGAGCTCAAATCCGCCGGGCGCGAGCATCCTGCCGTCGAGCAACACAATGCGCGAACGCTGGCTGCTGGAGACGTCGCGGTTGATTTCGTCCAGCGCCTTCGCCGTCGAGTCCGCCTCGGTCACCTGCGCACCCTGCGCCCGAAGCAGGTCCGCTAGAATGGATCGGCAGTCGGAATTGTCATCGACCAGGATAATTCTGGCCTCGCGCAATGCCCGGTCAGGCGAATCCAACTGCGCGGGCTGACTGTCCGGCATCCCGAATTGCGCGGTGAATGAAAACTCGGTGCCGGTTCCGGGTTCGCTGGCGACCGCGACCTTTCCGTGCATCAGCGCGACCAGCCGCGACACGATCGCGAGACCGAGCCCGCTGCCGCCGAATCTGCGCGAGGTCGAAGAGTCGGCCTGGGTGAACGCATTAAACAGCAGGTGAAGCTTGTCGGCCGGAATTCCGACGCCCGTGTCGGTCACCGTGAACTTGAGACCGCCGGCCGCGGCTGAGTTCGCATCAGGCTCGACCGCGACCAGCACCTGGCCCTTTTGCGTGAATTTGATCGCGTTGCCAATCAGGTTGATGAGGATCTGGCCGAGCCTGAACGGGTCGCCCAGCGCGAATTCGGGGACCTCCGGCGCAAAACGCACCATCAGCTCGAGGCCTTTTTCATGCGCGCGAATCGCCAGCGTCTCGAGCGCCTTCTCGGTCACGTCGCGGGGATCGAATTCCACCGCCTCGAGACTGAGACGCCCGCTCTCGACCCGGGCCAGATCGAGGATGCCGTTGATCAGCGCGAGCAGCGCATGGCTGTTGCTGATGACGGTGCTCAGATAGCGCCGCTGCTCGAGGTCGAGTTCGGTTTCCATCAACAGATCGGCCATGCCGAGAATCGCGTTCATCGGCGTGCGAATCTCATGCGACATGCTCGACAGGAATTCCGACTTGGCCTGCGAGGACGCCAGCGCCTCTTCGCGCGCGGCGACCAGTTCGCGCTGGGTCATTTTAACGTCGGTGATTTCCCGCGCGATCGTCAGGCAGCAGGTCTGCCCGTACAGTTCGAGGTTCACCGCCGAGATGAGGACAGGGTGCTCGGAGCCGTCCTTGTGGCGAAACGTGACTTCGAGGTTGCGCACCTCGTCAGTGGTGAGAAGTTGATCGCTGAAAGCGATCATCTCATCCGGATGTATCCACAGATTGAGCTCGGTGAAGTGATGACCCACGGCTTCTTCGCGGGAAAATCCGGTCGTCCGGCTGAACTCCCGGTTGACGTCGATGTAGATTCCATCGCCGCCATTCAGCGTCATGCCGTCGAGGTTCGCGTCGAACAGGCGGCGGAAGGTCTGTTCGCTGTCACTGAGCGCCTTGACGCTCTCTTCCAGGCGGCGCGAGGCTTCCCGGGTCGCCGTCAAATCGCGGACCATCGTGACCACGCAGTCTTCGCCTTCGAGCTCAACCCGGACCGCAGCCACCGCCGCTGGAATCACCGATCCGTTGGGCAGAATGAAGTCGGCTTCCATGTTGCGCACGACGCCGTCGGTCATGATGCGAGCCTGGAACTCCCGGCGCTGCGTCTTGCTGGCCCATAGCTGGCGCGTGCCCGCATTGGCTTCGTCGAGATCCTTTCTTCCATAGCCGAGCTGCGCCAGCTGCTGGTTGAAATCGATATGGCTGCCGTCCGACACCCGCGTCACGATGATGACGTCAAGGGTGGCGTCGAAAATCTTGCGCATCGCGGCGTAGCTGGCGCGCAGGCTGGTCTCAACGCGTTTTATCTCCGAGATATCCCGCGTCATCGAGAGCACGCAGTCCTCGCCGTCGACTTCAACGAACGAGGCGGAAATCAGATTGGTTTCGAGCGCGCCGTTTTTGCGGCGCTGCGTGATCTCCATATTCTTTACGCCGCCGGTTTCGCGGACGCACCTGACGAATCGTTCCAGCTCGCCCAGCTTCGGCCACATTCCAAGCTTGATCACGTCGCTGGCGATCACGTCGGCGCGCTTGTAACCCGCGACCTGGTAGCTGTCGTTGACGGCGATGAAACGTCCGTCGAGCAGACTGTTGATCGCGATGTTGTCCGGCGACGCTTCGAACATCCGGCGCAACATCGTCTCGCTGGCCTGCAGCTTGGCGTGATCGAGTTGCAGCGCCTTCGCGATTTCAGCGCGCAGGTCCATCTCGCGTCTGAGCAGCCGACCGTTGTCGGCCAGCGCCGCGAGTTGCTCGGCCAGCTTGCGCCGATAGCGGGTGCCCTGCACCGAGCTCACCTGCGACAGCACCACCGTGCTCAGCACCATCATCCAGGCGATCCCGACCGACGACTTCGGGTCCGTCGTGCACATCCAGTAACCCAACAAAGCAATCGGCCCGCATGCCAGCAGCGCGGCCTGCCAGCGCGGGTTCCACGGCACCAGGGCGCCGGCCGCGAACGAAGACATCAGGATCGAACCAACCAGCACGTCGCTGTCGCTCTCGATCACCGCGATCCACGCGGTGCAGACGGTAACAATCGCGTAGATTGCCAGCGTGAGCCCGCGCCAGTTTCGCTTGCGAAGGGGCGACACTGTTACCAGCAGGGCCAGCATGCCCACGATCATGCCGGTGATATGCAGCGGGCTGGTCTGCGCGAACTTCAGCGGATACTCGATGCGGTCGAGCGGGGTATATGCAACCTGAAAAATCAGAACCGCCAATGCGCCAGTCCGCAGCATCGACGTCACCAACGCGGAACTTTCGGCGGCATGCGACGCGAGCATGATTGCGGCGTCGTCTTCTCGCAGCTCGCTGGTACCGGCTCTCGGCTTAGAGGCGCCAGGCGCAGCTGGCGCAGGCGTGCCGCCGGCCGCACCGTGTGCGAAGCTGTCGGCAGATGGATCGCGCTGATGGTCCATGGCCCATCTAAAGCAAGTCCAATGCCCTCAAGGAGCGCGGCAACGCTTTGCTACCACGGCCCGCGGTTGGCTGCTGTCCGCGAATTTCCGAAGCGTCGCGTCGGGTGTCCCAAATTGCGCTGGTGCAGGACTTAGCGCTCTTCAGACAAGAGTGCTTTGCGTAACCGATCCTAAGGCCTGTTACGCAAAGGTCTCAGATCAAGGAAAATAGGTGTCCGCCGGCGCAGCATCGCCGACCGCGACGCTTCCGGCGATCGGCTGGACGCCGGGCAGCGGAGCGCGCGCGAAAAGTGCCGCGGTTGCGTCGCGATAAATCAAATGCCAGCGCGGGTCTTTCATCATGACTTCGTATGCCCCGGTATGCGGCCCGATCAGTACGAAGTCGTGCGGATACTCGTCGAGCAGGCTATCCGCACCCGTCATCCCGTAGAAGAAAATCGCGTAGTCGCGTTCCTGCCTGTCGGTGTAAACGACCTCCGCGCGCGGGTCGATGTACACCTTGAACGCGTGGCCCATGTGCCAGAGCACATACGAGCCCCATTCGTACTGGCCGAGGAGATTGCCGCGAAGATCATGCTGCCGCATGAACGCGAGCGCCTCGACCGGCACCGGCTTCCAGGTCTTTAGCCGATTGGAGAAAGTTCCGCCCACGAGGGCCAGCGCCAGCGAACAAATCGCGAGCACCGCCGCCGGCGGCCCGCCGCTCGTCGCCGGTTGCGCATCCAGTTCGCTTGACGGCTGCGAGTCGAGCACCAGGCTGAGGTGGCGCGCCAGCGGAATCGCGACCGCGATTACTGCTACGGCTACATTGCGGGTGGCATAGAAGGCGGCGCCGATGAAGATTGTGGCGACCGCGACCAGCGGCGCGTCTCCCAGGTCAGGTTCTATCGCAACCGCTATGAAAAGGCCGGCGAAGAGCAACAATGGCGTCGCGTACTGAAGCAGGTCGGCTCTGGATCCACGCCACATCGACAGCATCGTCGTCGGCAGCGGCACCCAATCGCTGATTATCCGCCGACCAATTGGATCGCCGACCGAATGCGCCACGCCCGTCCACAAGCCCACGCCGAACGGATTGATGATTGTCGCCGCCGCGCATCCGAGCGCGATCAAGCCGAGCCTGCGCGCAATCGTCATGCGGCCGGGGTCGGCAAACCCTTGCAGGAACAAAACTCCAGCCGCGATGAACATCGCGCCGAGCCCGACGATGTAGCCGCCGTGAAAATTGGCCCACAACGCGAACATCGGGATCAGCGGCCACAGCGTCGCGCCGCCGCGATGAACCTCGAGCGCCAGGATCGCCATCACCACGGCCAGCATGGCGAAGGTGAAGAGCTGAGGCCGGAATTGCAACTGGCTCGCGATGCCGACGGCGATGAGTATCAGCGTGATTCGCTGCACCCGGCCCGACGCGCCGGTGGCGGAAATTCCAATCGCCAGCGCCAGCATCAGGACGGTGGCGCACAGCACCTTCAACAGCTTCAGGCCGAACACGCCGAGGTGGGCGTAGCAGAAGGCCAGCGCGACCTGCGACAGCCATTCATGGTTGCGCCACGGCATACCGGCCGCGGTGTAGGACCACGTGTCGAAGCGCGGAATGTGGCCGGTTTGCAGGATCGTCTGGCCGGTCAGGATGTGAATCCACAAATCCGGCTCGGCAAAGTTGTCGGCGGTCGCGATAGCGATCGCAAGGATCACCGTCCAGCGCGACGCCGACAGTAGCGAGTAACTGCGAGTGTTCAACTATGACTTCGAGTCAATCATCGCCGGCGCGATTCCGCAATACGGCCTCAGTCGCGGCGCGCGCTTTCGTCGCTCCCGCCGGGTCAGGTAGTCTTGACGGCGTGAAAGCTCTGGTAATCGGCGGCGGCATAATCGGCAGCTCGGTCGCATGGCGCCTCGCGTCGGACGGCGTCGCGGTGACGGTCTTCGAGCGCGGCCGTCTCGGCCAGGAAGCCTCGTGGGCAGCGGCCGGGCTAATCGGGCCGCAGGCCGAGGCGCATGAGCCGGGCGTCTTCTTCGACCTCGCGCTCGCCGGCAAGCGCTCCTTCGATGCGGTGGTCGAGCGCCTTACCGCCGAGAGCGGCGTCGATCCCGAGTACGACCATCACGGCGTGTTGTATATCGCCTTCGACGACGCCACTCGCACCGAGTTGCAGGCGCGCGCGCGATGGCAGCGGGCGGCAGGCGGCGAGGTCGAGGAATTGTCGCCGCGCGAGGCGTTCAAGCTGGCGCCGATGCTGTCGGAGAAAATCATTTTCGCGCTGCATCTGCCGACCAACCGGCGGGTCGAGAATCGCAAGCTCACGCTCGCCTATATCAACGCCGCCACCAACGCCGGCGCCGACTTCCGCGAGGGTGCCCGCGTCGATTCCGTCGCCGTTACCGGCGGGCGCGCCAACGGGCTTAGACTCGCCGACGGCTCGCTCGAGACCGGCGACATCGTCATCAACGCTGCCGGCGCATGGGCGGGCGACCTTCGCGGCCTCGAAGACGATCGCATCCACTTCTACCCGGTGCGCGGCCAAATCCTGTGCTTCGACGCGCGGCCGGGCCTGGTTCTGCCGTCGCTTTTCTCGACCAACGGAATCCTGGTGCCGCGTCGCGATGGCCGCCTGCTGGCCGGTTCGATCTTCGAGGAAGCGGGCTTCAACAAATCCGTAACGCTCGACGGGATGGAGCGGATTCTGCGCGCGGTGCGTGCGCTGGTCCCATCGATCGCCTCGATACCGTTTCGCGAGGCATGGGCCGGCCTGCGTCCCGCCAGCGATGACCTGCTGCCGGTGCTTGGCCCGTCGCCGACAGTCGAAAATGTGCTATATGCCGGTGGGCACTTCCGCAGCGGCATCCTGCTCTCCGCGCTGACCGGCGAAGTGATCGCCGACCTCGTCAAAGGCCGCCAGCCGTCGATCGATCTGACGCCGTTCTCACCCGCGCGCTTCCGCAACGGCACCGCCCGCCCGGTAAAACTTGCCGACATGATATGAGCGGCACAATCGCACTCGGGCTGATTCGCGATTTATTCTTTCGCGTGAAGATCGACGCGGTCGCCGCCGTGGTCGGCGCGGAGGTTGAGTACGCGTCGACGATCGATGCGGCAGCGGCGCGATGCGCCGAACTGAAACCGTCGGTCATATTTACCGATCTGTCCGATCCGGCGTTCCCCGCGCTCGACACGCTCACGAAAATCCGCGCAGCCGCTCCCGGCGCGCGCGTGATTGGCTTCGCATCGCACATCGACCTGAAGCCGCTGAAGGCCGCCCGCGACGCCGGCTACGAGCTGACCCTCTCGCGCAGTGAGTTCACCTCGCGCCTCCCGGATCTCCTGAAGCCCGCGCGCTAACCCCAAGTCACACGATTGATCCCCTTTCGGATGCAGCGGGTGCATCGCTGCGCCGACTTCCAGCATAGAACGCCTATACCTGCATGTGCGCGCCTATTTGTAATGTCAAAAGAGAGAAAAAGATTACTTTTGATAGACTTGTAATCTTATAGCGACAGTGTTAACTACTGCCGCGGTTCATTAATCCAATCGCCTTTCGGCAGGGCCGCAACGGCCCCGAATGAGCCAACGACATAGCGGTTCCTCAAAGTGACTGCTCCGCCTAGGGACAAAACCTGACGAGCAGCCGGATGTGGACGTGTGCCTCCTCGCGCGGGGGCGCCGCGAAACAGCCTTGCCTGCGATTCCCGGAGTCGCAGCGCCGGGCAAAGGAGTGATGACGTGAAGACTCAGACCGCTTTTCGAGTAATGGGCGCGATTCTCTGCGCGCTGGCAATGACTATCGCTTCCAACGCGTTCGCGGGTCCTGCCAATCGTCGCGCCGCGACGCAGGCGCCACCGACGTATCCGATTAATCTCGACGGCTTCGGCGCGCCGCTGTCCGCTATCTCCAGCAGCATTCCTGACCTCACGATCTTCGCTACCGGCCAGATAAACTTCAAGGAAATCGAGGACCTGCCTCAACTTGGACCGCTGTTTAACAGCACTACCTGCACCGGATGCCATTCGCAGCCGGCGACGGGCGGCGGCGGCCTCTTTATCGACGAGGTCCGGGTGCGCAACAACACCGATCCCGGCCCCGTGCACATCTTTGCGGTCGATAATATGCTTCGCAACGGCCCGCAAACGCAGGGCACGACAACTATCTTCCCCAGCGGAATGCAGGCGGAGCCGCTCGG
Source organism: Binatus sp. (SeqCode) (assembly GCA_050010075.1). Lineage (GTDB taxonomy): Bacteria > Desulfobacterota > Binatia > Binatales > Binataceae > Binatus. The sequence continues at coordinate 12,441 of JBEKLS010000084.1, forward strand.
ATGCCAAATCACGGTGCCCGGATGCCAGCTTTCGGCATGCCAGCAGGAGGAGGCGTCGCGCACGACCTTCAACACCGACCTGCCGACCTGCAATCCTACCAGCGCGAACTTCACCAGCGGCGGCAACTGCGTAGCGGGACGCGCTGCGCTGCCGCTGTTCGGTGACGGCCTAGTCGAGGCGGTATCGGATCAAACGTTGATCCAGTTGGCGCAAAGCGAGCCGCAGTCGATTCAGGGCGTGGCCAAAATGGTCACCGAGAATTTCCTCACCACGGCGCACGTCGGCCGCTTCGGATGGAAGGACGATCACGCGTTCCTACGCGGCTTCGCCGGCGACGCGTACCTGAACGAGATGGGAATTACGAACCCGGACAACCCGGTGGATACCAGCAGTTGCGCCCTTGACGTCACCCAGTACGGAGTCACCCTCGAGGATACGGGCATCGAGGATACGACCGACCCCGACGGCGAGGCCGACATCGACCGCTTCTCCGACTTCATGCGCGGGCTCGCGCCGCCGCCGACACTTCCGCAAACCTCGGCCGCCTCGGCGGGCCAGGCGCTGTTTTCGAAGTTGGGCTGCGCGGGATGCCATGCGCCGACGCTGACCACATCCTCCAACCCGGCATCGTTCATCCCGCCATCCACCGGCGGCGTTGCGATCAGTTCGGTGCTGAATAAGGCGCTGTCGAAGCAGACGTTTCATCCATACAGCGATTTCCTGCTGCACAGTATGGGCTCGCTCGGCGACGGCATCACCTCGGGCGCTGCGGGACCGACGATGATGCGGACGGCGCCGCTGTGGGGACTGCGGGCCAAGTCGGTCTTCCTGCACGACGGCCGCGCCTCCGATCTCCCGACGGCTATCTCGCTGCACGACGGCCAGGGCAAGGCCGCAGCCGCGGCCTTCCAGGCGCTACCGACAACCCAGCAACAGAGCCTGTTGAGCTTCCTCAACAGCCTGTAGATTCGAAAATCGCGCGAGGGGCATGAGTTCCCCTCGCGCGCTCTAACGATTGCTCAAATGCGCGACCCCTGAAAGAATCGGCTCGAGACTGGCCATGCGAATTCGTCCACGATTTTTTGTTGGTGTCGGACTGATCGTCGTCGCGATCGGCTACCTCATCTTCAGCGCGATTAGCACGACCTCGGAATACTACCTGACCGTGCCGGAAGTGGCCGCGCGTCAGGCCGAGCTCGGCGGGCAGGCACTGCGCGTCGCCGGCCGCGTCAAAGCCGGCACCATCAACTGGGATCCGAACTCGCTGACGCTGAAATTCGAGATCGTGCCGATTCCCGACCTCGAGCAGGGCGCGGCAGTTAAGCCTGTGGTGGCGACCGACCCCATTTCATTTCGTGTCGTATGCGCCGGTGAGCCCAAGCCGGACATGTTCGCGCCGGGGCGTGACGTTATCGTCGAGGGCAAGCTCGGCGCGAGAGGCACGATTGCCGCGACCCAGGTGATGACGAGCTGCCCTTCCAAGTACAAGCCTAAGCAATCACAATAACGGCCGGGAATTCGTAGATGCCGCAACTTGGCAACCTCGCGCTCGCGATCGCGCTGATTCTCGCCATCTATTCCATCGTGGCGAATGTCTACGGCGCGCGCCGCAATGCGCCCGACTTCGTCGTCAGCGCGCGCCACGCCGTGTGGGCGATGTGCGCGATGGTGACGATCGCGGTCGTCGTGCTGTGGGCCGCGCTGTTGCGCAGCGAATTCTCGCTCGAGTACGTCGCCTCGTATTCCAGCACCACGCTCCCGACGGTTTACAAAATCACTTCGCTGTGGGGCGGCCAGCAGGGCTCGCTGCTCTTCTGGACCTGGCTGCTGTCGATCTTCACGTCGATCGCTGCGTTCCAGAATCGCCGCCGCAATCCCGAGATCGCGCCGTATGCGCTCGCGGTGCTGGCCGGGGTCGCAATCTTTTTCCTGCTGATGCTGAACTTCGTCACGCGCCCATTCGATCTGCTCGCGACCGTGCCGGCTGAAGGCTCCGACCTCAATCCGCTGTTGCAGAACTACTGGATGGCGATACATCCGCCGTCGCTCTACACCGGTTACGTCAGCGCGACCGTGCCGTTCGCCTTCGGGGCAGCCGCGCTCATCACCGGGAAGCTCGACGACGGCTGGATTCGCTCGACGCGCCGCTGGGCAATCTTCTCGTGGTTCTTTCTCACGCTCGGCAACATGTTCGGCGCCCGATGGGCCTACGAAGTGCTCGGCTGGGGCGGTTACTGGGCATGGGACCCGGTCGAGAACGCCGCCTTCATGCCGTGGCTCGTGATGACCGCGTACCTGCATTCGGTGATGATCCAGGAACGCAAGGACATGCTGAAGGTCTGGAACCTGTCGCTCATAGGGCTCGCCTTCGGGCTGACGCTGTTCGGCACGTTCATCACGCGCAGCGGTGTCATCTCATCGGTGCATTCGTTCACCCAGTCCGGCCTCGGCCCGTACTTTCTGAGCTTCCTGATAACGGTCACGCTCGCGTACACCGCGCTGCTGATTTTTCGCTCGAAGGAATTGCGCAGTCCCGCCGAATTCGAGTCGTACCTGTCGCGCGAGGCGGCGTTCCTCTTCAACAACCTGATGCTGGTAGGTATCGCGTTCGCGGTTTTCTGGGGCACGATTTTCCCGGTGCTGTCGGAAGCGGTGCGCGGCGTGAAGATCACCGTCGGACCGCCGTTCTTCAATCGCGTCAACGGACCGCTCGCGCTCGGCCTCGTGTTCCTGATGGGGATAGGGCCGCTGATCGCATGGCGGCGCACGACGGCCGGCAATCTCGCGCGCAGTTTCGCCGCGCCGGTCGTAATCGGAGTCGCGACCGGAATCGTCGTCGCGGCCGAGGGCATTCGCCAATGGTACGTGTTGACCGCGTTCTCGCTCGCCGCGTTCGTGATCGGCACCGTGCTGGTCGAGTTTCGCCGCGGGGTTAGCGCGCGCCGCCACATGGTCGCCGAGCCGCGCGCCAAGGCTCTCGTCAATCTCGTTGCCAAGAACAACCGGCGCTACGGCGGCTATATCATCCACGTCGGCGTGATCGTCGCGTTCGTCGGAATCGTCGGCTCGTCGTTCTTCCGCACCGAAGTCAAAAAGAGCGTGCACGCCGGCGAGAGCTTTAAGATCGGATCGTACACGCTGCGCTTTCAGGGTCTGGATGAAAAGGACACGCCGCATCTCGAGAGCGCGACCGCGCTGGTCGAGGTGCTGCGCGACGACGGCCGCGAGATCACCTTGATGGAGCCGGCGAAGCTCTTCTTCAAACGTCCGCAGCAGCCCGCGACCAAAGTCGCAATCCATTCGACGCCCATCGCCGACCTCTACGTCGTGCTCGCCGGAATCGACGACGGCGGCCAGACGGCGACCTTCGAAGTGTTTCTGACGCCGCTGGTTTTCTGGCTATGGGCGGGCGGCGTGCTGATGGTGCTCGGGACGGTGGTCGTGATGTGGCCCAACGTGCGCGAGCGCACGGCAATCGCGAGCGCACTCAGCCGCTCGCCGATCCTGACGCGCGAACTCGTCGGCGCCGAGAGCGGGGGTGATTGAACCGTGCGGGCGAAATACGCATTCGGATTGTCGCTCGTGTTCCTCGCCGTCGCGTTATTCGTTTTTCTTTCTCCTGAACTAAAAAACGTTTCACGTGAAACATTCGCGGCGGAAACCACAACGAACGCCGAGGTTTTCGAAGGTTTGACCTGCCAATGCGGCTGCGGTTTGACGGTCGCCAACTGCAATATGCCGACCTGCGCCTTCGCGGTGCCGATGCGCCAAGAGATCGATCAGATGATCGCCAAAGGCATGACCCGCGCGCAGATAATCGCCTTCTATCGCAAACAGTACGGCGAGAAGATCCTGTCCGCGCCGACCACCGAGGGCTTCAATCTGCTCGCCTGGACGATGCCGTTCATCGCGCTCATGGTGGGCGGCGGCGCGATGATGCTGGCGGTCGGGCGCTGGCATTCGTCGGCGCCCGCGAACTCGAAGCCGGGCACGCAGCCTCCGTCATTCGATCCCGAGCTTCGACGCAAGCTCGAAAAGGAACTCGAGGAGCGCAGGTAACCGTGTTCATCCTCGCCGCCGCGCTGATTGTTGCCGGAGTCGCGCTGTTCGTCGCGGCTCCGCTCGGCATCGGGCTGGCCGGAGCGCGCGCAAGGTCGGCGAGCGAGCTGCAAGCGGAACGCCACGAGCATGAACGCGCGCTGGCGGTGCAGGGTCTTCGCGAACTCGAGTTCGATCGCGAGATGGGCAAGCTGTCGGACGCGGACTACGAATCGATGCACAAGGCGCTCGAGGATCGAGCGCTGACTGCTATGACCGCGGTCGAGAATATCCGTGCCCCGAGCGACAAGACGGCAAAGGCGCCGCAGCCATCGCTCGCACCGCTGACGCAGGCGCTGCGCCGGGTCGCATCGCCGCCGGTACCTCCACGCCGCACTGACTCGGCGCCGACGCTCGTCGTGCGCCCCGATCCGCCGCGGGCTACGCAAGCAACGCTGCCGCTGCAACAGTCGCCGGCGCCGGCGTCGCCGATGCCCAAGCGCAGCTTCTGTCCCGAGTGTGGAACACGCGCTGCGCTCGACGCGAAGTTCTGCGCGCAATGCGGCATCGCGATCAAGCCGATAGGCGGCGCTGCCGCCTGGACCAAGTGATGTCGGCGCCGGTCGTCGAGACTCATCGCCTCGCCAAGACTTACGGGCTCGCACCCGTGCTGCGCGAGGTTGATCTGCGGTTGCTGGCTGGCTCTGGCGCGTTCGTCGTGGGCGGCAACGGCGCCGGCAAATCCACGCTGCTGCGAATCATCGCGGGACTCGAGGCGCCGAGTGACGGTCGCGCTCTCGTCTTCGGGCAGGATACGCGCCGGCTCGCGGCGCGCTATCGGCGGCGAATCGGCATGATGGCGCATCAGAGTTTCCTCTACCCGAACCTGACCGCGCGCGAGAATCTCGAGTTCTACGCCGAGCTCTATTCGGTCGCCGACCCGCGCGGATCCGCCGATTTGTGGCTGGCGCGCGTTGGCCTCGCCGACGTTGCCGACACCCGCGTGCGCGCGTTCTCGCGCGGGATGGAACAGCGCCTGTCGGCTGCACGCGCGATGCTCGCCGAGCCCGCGCTGCTCCTGCTCGATGAGCCGTTCGCGTCGCTCGACCATGACGGTGCGGAAATTATCGCGGCGCTGATTCGCGCTGCAATCGAGCGCGGCGCGTCGGTAATAGCGACGGCGCATGCAATCCCCGAAATCGCCGGGGTCGAGTTCGCGACGTTCGAAATCTCGCGCGGCCGTCTGGCCGAGCGGGCGCATCAGGAGGAGGTCCGGCGCGGCGGGCGGCTTCGCTCGCTGTTGGGCCGATAAAACGTGTCGGGATTTACCGCCGTGCTCCGCAAGGACCTCCGCCTCGAGCTGCGCAGCGGCGAGAGCACGCTGGCGCTGCTCGCGCTGTCGATGCTGGTGCT
>JBEKLS010000085.1:0-17809 GCA_050010075.1 Binatus sp. (SeqCode)
CGGAGTTGAAATATCTCTACGCCGAGAAAGATCCGGGGTCCCTCGGCTACGCTCGGGATGACACAAAAATAAGAGACAACACGAAGAGGCGCGCGCTCGTCACATCTTGATCAGGCCGCTGACGTTGCCGGTGGGGCTTGGGCGGCCTGGGAATACTCGGTTGATTTGCGAATCTGAAAACTGCATGTGCTGTTGCAGGACCGTTGCGATTGGCTCGCGGAAGTCGGTCGTTACCGCGAGGTCGCGCTCCTGGTAGAGGTTGCCGGTCGACAATCCGGGCCATCTGCTGTAAACCTTGCCGCCCTTTACCGGTCCGCCCATCACCCACATGACGTTGCCGTGCCCGTGATCGGTGCCGCCGTTGCCGTTTTCATGCATCGTGCGCCCGAATTCCGAAATCACGAGAATGACGGTGTCCTGGTAATTCGGCCCAAGATTCGTCGCGAGACTCGACAGCCCGTCGGCGAGCGGCTTCAGATGTCCTGCGAGCTGCCCGTTCGCAGCGCCTTCGCTGACGTGCGTATCCCAGCCGCCGAGCGCCATGAACGCGACCCGAATCGAGGGATCGCGCCCGATCAGTCGCGCCAGCCTGTCGGTATCGTCGGAGAATCCCTGCGGCGATGGCGCGCCGCCATTCGCCTCGACCATGTCCTGTGTCAGCTCGCTCATGAGGCGCATTCGCGCCTGGCGTCCATCGCGATACGCGCGGCTGATTGAATCGTTGCCGGTGTACATGCGGTCGAACGCGGCCTCGATGATCGGCTTGTCCATCGGCATCGGCTTCTCTGCCGCTCGTCCGAGCGCGATATTTGCGACCGGCACCTTGCCGCTCAAAATCCGCGGCACCGTCGGGCCGAGGCTCAGCGCCTCGGTCGGGCCATGCGTGCCCGGAATCACTGCCAGCGTGCGATTCAGCCATCCGTCCTGCGTCGTTCTGACGCCCGGCGTGCCGCTCTCCATGAAATCCTGCGCGTCGAAATGCGATCGGGTCGGATCCGGCGATCCGCACGCATGCACGAACGCCAGCGTGCCGTCGCGCCATTGGCTTTCAATCGGCGCCAGCGCGGGATGCAGCCCGAAGTACCCGTCGAGGTCGATCACGCCGTCGTTCGCGCCCATCCGTCCGATCGCAATCGTCGGGCGTGCGTCGTAGTACGCCGATTCGCCGTGCGGCACCACCACGTTGAGGCCGTCAACCGCACCGCGCAGGAACACCACAATAAGCCTGCTCTTGCTGCTCGAGTCGAGCGAGCGCGCCGCCCACGCATGCGGGCTGAGCAGCACGATTCCCGACGCCGAGAGAACAGCCGCGCGACGCAGAAATGCCCGCCGGCTGAGCGGAGTCGCAAGCGCGGGGCTGCATCCGGTACAGGCATTACTTTTCTGAAAAAGTTTCTTCATCGTAGAACTCTCAGCGCTTCATAAATTCGGGACTGCCGAGTATCAGCGGCGCGCGAAGTTGCGTGGGCGACGCTTCCACGGCTTCGGCCGTCGCCGGTGAAAAATAATCGCCGAGCGTCGCCGCGAGCTGCACCGGATCGGGCGGCGTCATCTTCGGTCCGTGCGGCGCGGTCTCGAAATTAATGTTCACTTTGCGGCCGGCGTTGCGGGGGACCACCGGCGGTTCGCGATGCATCTCGCCGCCGCCATCCGCGTCTTCTTCGAACGGCGGATTCTCCAGCGGCAGATTTCCCGAACCGAGCGCGGTGGCAAAGCTAAGCCGGGTCATCATCGCGTCCGGATTCAGCCACGTGTCCGCAGTGTTGGCGTAGCCGTTGGGCGTCTGGCAGGCGTACAGCGGCATGCCGAGAATCTGCATCGTGCCGTATAGCGGCCGGTAGTTGCGCACCGGCACGCCGGTCGCGCGCACGCATGAAATCACGTACTCGTAAGGCGTTTTGAACTTGGCGCCAAAGTAGCGCGGGTCCCAGAATTCCTCGCTCGTGAACATCGTTTCGAGCACCGCGCTAATCTGGCCATCGGTCTCGAGATAGCGCTGCGCCATCCGGCTCACCAGCGCTTTGGGCGGATCATCGGCGACGAAGTATTGCGCCAGCTTGAAGCTGAGATGGTTCGCCGTGGCCGGCCTGCTCGCCAGGATATCCAGCGCATGCTCCCCTTCATCCTGGCCGCCGCCCTGAATCTGATGTCCGAGGAAAGTCTTGTCCGAAAAATCATGGCGTGACGCGTCGAAATAAAATCCGCTCGGATCGATCGCCGGCGCACCGAATCGCCCGAACTGCCGGCGGCGCATGAAGGGAAACATCCCGCCGCTCATCTCGGGACCTGCCATGCCGTCGCCGCCGCGCATGCGATTGCCGCCGCCACCGCTGGGCTTCGGCAGCCCCCATCCGGTCAGAATATGCGCGAGCGCGATCACGTCGGCCTGCGAGTAGCCGCCGTTAACTCCCAGTGTATGCAGCTCCATCAGCTCGCGCGCGTAGTTTTCGTTGATGCCCTCGAACTTGCCCTTCGAGCCGGGACTGCCGGGCGCCGTGTTCTGCCAGTTGTCGAGGTAGAACATCATCGCGGGATGATGCGCCGTTGCGCCGAGCAGCGTGCGGAACTTGCCCATCGTATGCGGCCGGATGGCAGTCTCCTCGAACGCGCCGGTCCAGATATTGTCGAGCCCTTTGCCGGCGAAGATGTTGAAGTGATTGAACCAGAACGCGGTCATCACTTCCTGCAGCTGGCGCGGCCCTTCGATCGCGCGCATCATCCGCGCCTCGACCGCCTCGCGCATCACGGCGCGCTCCTGGATTCGCAGGTCCTTGGTCGCGTCCTTTATCGCCATCTTGTCGCCGCCGCTGTCGGCCTTGGCTTGCTTGCGCGCCTGCTCGATCGGCCGCTCGTAGCGGGTGAACAGCGCGATTGGGGACATATGCAGCGTCTGAAGTTCGTTGACGCGCTCGGTCAGATCGCCGGGAATCGCAATCGATTGCGGATGCAGCTGTTGCTGAACGTAATGCTCGGGGCCAATCGCGCTGACCATCTCGAAATCGCCGGGCCGCGGCCCGAACGCGAGGCGGTTAAGCACATGGAGAATGCGGTCTTGTTTGGTTTCTTCCCCCGATGACACGATTTAGCTCTCGTTTATCTAGTACGAAGCGCCAGCCTGTACGATTCAGCCTACTATATGACGTTTCGGGAGCCATCTCCGTTTACGCGTCATTTCCGAATACTGGGTGCAGGAGTCACCCCTGCCCAAGGAAGCATGAAACCCGGGCGGGTTTCATTAAAATTAGTGATCTTCTATCTCTCCGATCGCCCCCAAGCCTCGATCAGCCGCTCAAACGCCTTCCGAAGCTCAGGATCTTTCAATTCCGGCAGCTCGATAGATTTCCGCGCCGCCCGCGCCACGGTGCGCAATTTCGGCTTCTCGCGACGGCTCAGCCGCCCCTGCACGAAGCGCAGCTCGCGCACGACGTCGTCGCCGATTCGCGCCGTCACGCGAGCGAGTATCTGCGACTTCATCAAGTTCAGTTCTTGTATCCACATAGCGCCGGATACTTTTACGACCGCCGTGTGGAATTTGAGCGACACGATTTCCGTGCGCCGCGCGATCGTCTCGCCGACGATCTCCGGCCACGCTTTCGCCAGCCGCACGATCGCGAAATGACCTTCGCGGTCGATTCGATCGAGCAGAGGCTGCATCGCGGCGCCTATCGGTTCCGGAGCCTTATAGCGTCGGGTGGGCATGCGAGTTTCACGATAGCGCCGCCGCCGCCCGAACGCATACCGACTGCACGGTCAGTGGCTTAAGCGCAGCCGAAACCAGGCATCTTTCACATTAGCATGTCTTATTTTAATCTATCGGTCAGTCATGGCGATTTAATGGCAGCGAACATTTACCAAAACTTATCAACAACCTAATATATGGGTTGTTAACAGATTGTCCTACACTACCTGTAGGGGGTCGGGGCTTGACAGACCTCACGGCCAGCGCGCATATTGGTCGCCCACGGCATGGTTGGCACCCTCTAGATTGTCCACAAGCCGTTGGATAGGCGATAACGCCGCTAGACAGACTGAATGCGGGCTTAATGAGCATGTAACTTAGGTGGGGAGGATGCGGTGATGGGCGGGGGAGCGATAGATCTGGAGATGGACTCGAAGTCAAAATCAACCGACCGCCCGCCCGCCACCACTGCGGCTCCGGTCAATTCGGGCGCGCCCGCGCGCGGCATCGTGCTCGAGCGTTTCTTCACCTCGGCGGGCGTCGATCCGTATTCGCAGGTCGATTGGGACCTGCGCAGCGCCGTCATCTCGGGTGAAGACGGGCGCGTGGTCTTCGAGCAGAAAGACGTCGAGGTGCCGCGAGGATGGTCGCAGACCGCGACCAACGTCGTCGTCTCGAAATATTTCCGCGGACCGCTCGGTACGCCCCGGCGCGAGACCAGCGTCCGCCAGCTCATCTCGCGCGTGGTCGATACCATCAGCGGCTGGGGCGAGAAGCAGGGTTATTTTGCGGAAGCAGGCGCGCGCGAGATCTTTCACGATGAGCTCACGTTCCTGCTGCTCAATCAGAACGCGTCGTTCAACAGCCCCGTGTATTTCAACGTCGGCATCGAGGCCAAGCCGCAGTGCTCGGCATGCTTCATCCTCAAGGTGGATGACAGCATGGAATCGATACTCGGCTGGTACCGCAACGAGGGCATGATTTTCAAAGGCGGCTCCGGCGCCGGCGTCAATCTGTCCGCGCTGCGCTCGTGCCGCGAGAAACTTTCGTCGGGCGGTACTGCGTCGGGACCGTTGTCGTTCATGAAGGCGGCCGACGCGAGCGCCGGCGTCATCAAGTCGGGCGGCAAGACGCGGCGCGCGGCCAAGATGGTCGTGCTCAATGCCGACCATCCCGATATCGTCGATTTCATCAAGTGCAAAGTGGAAGAGGAGCGCAAGGCGTGGGCGCTGATCGAGGCCGGCTACGACTCCTCGCTCGACGGCCCCGCTTACGGCTCGGTGTTCTTCCAGAACGCGAATAACTCGGTGCGCGCGACCGACGGTTTCATGCAGGCGATTCTCGATGACGCCGAATGGCAGACGCATTTCGTCAAGTCGAGCGAGGTTGCCGAGACGCGCCGCGCGCGCGACATCCTGCGCATGATTGCCGAGGCCGCCCACGCATGCGGCGACCCCGGCATGCAGTTCGACACCACCATCAACCTGTGGCACACCTGCCCCGCCAGCGGACGCATCAACGCGTCGAATCCATGCAGCGAGTACATGCATCTCGACAACTCGGCCTGCAATCTCGCGTCGCTCAACCTGATGAAGTTCATCGACGATCGCGGCGAGTTCGACGTGCGCGCCTTCCGCCATGCGGTCGACGTGATGATCACGGCGCAAGATATCGTCGTTGATAATTCGTCGTACCCGACCGACGAGATCGCAAAGAACGCCGGCGCGTATCGCGAGCTCGGCCTTGGCTACGCGAACCTCGGCGCACTACTGATGGCGCTCGGGATGCCTTATGACTCCGACCAGGGCCGCAGCTACGCCGCCGCGATCACGGCGCTGATGACGGGCGAAGCCTATCTGCAGTCGGCGCGCGTCTCGGAGCAGATGGGTCCGTTCGCGGGCTACGCGCCCAATCGCGAGCCGATGCTGAAAGTGATCGAGCGTCACAAGGCCGCGGCTTACAAGCTTGATCCTTCGTACGTTCCGCTCGACCTGCTGCGCGCCGCGCGCGAGTCATGGGACGACGCGCTCAAGCTCGGCACCGCGGCCGGTTTCCGCAACTCGCAGGCGACAGTTATCGCGCCGACCGGCACGATCGCGTTCATGATGGATTGCGATACCACCGGCATCGAGCCCGACATTGCGCTGATCAAGTACAAGAAGCTGGTCGGCGGCGGGATGCTGAAAATTGTCAACGGCACGGTGCCGCGCGCGCTCAAGCGGCTCGGCTACGACTCGAAGGAAGTGCAGGAAATCGTCGAATACCTCGACGAGAACGAGACTATCGAAGGTGCGCCGCAGCTCGCCGACGCGCATCTGCCGGTTTTCGATTGCGCTTTCAAGCCGCGCGCCGGTTCGCGCACGATTCATTACAACGGGCACATCAAGATGATGGGCGCGGTGCAGCCGTTCATCTCGGGCGCGATTTCCAAGACTATCAACATGCCGGCGGAAGCGACTGTCGACGAAGTGGCGGAGGCTTACGTCACCGCGTGGAAGCTCGGCATCAAGGCGGTCGCGATTTACCGCGACGGCTCCAAGCGCACGCAGCCGCTCAACACCGGCAAGACCGAGAAGGCGGTCGAGACTGTCGCCGCGGCGGCGATCGCGGCGGCCGACGGCCGGATGCAGCGGCGCAAGCTGCCCGACGAGCGCCAGTCGATCACGCACAAGTTCGACATCGCCGGCCACGAGGGCTACATCACGGTCGGCATGTACGAAGACCGCACGCCGGGCGAAATTTTCGTTACGATGTCGAAGCAGGGTTCGACCATCTCGGGCCTGATGGACTCCTTCGCGACGGCGATTTCGTTCGCGCTGCAATACGGCGTACCGCTGCAGTTCCTGGTGGACAAATTCTCGCACATGCGCTTCGAGCCGTCGGGCTTCACCAAGAATCCGCAGATTCCGTACGCCAAGTCGATTGTCGACTACCTGTTCCGCTGGATGGCGTCGAAGTTCCTCGACGAAGAAGCAAAGCGCGAGGTCGGGATCGTCGAGTCGGAGAAAGTACTGTCGGCAAAATCCGACGCGGCGCCTGTCGCGATGGCTCCAGTAGCCAGCCTGCGCGACGGCAAGGACGGCAGTATTCGGCAGGCGTTCATCAACCAGGCCGACGCGCCGCCATGCCCGGACTGCGGCAGCATAATGGTGCGCAACGGCGCCTGCTACAAATGCATGAACTGCGGCACCACCAGCGGGTGCTCATAACAAGGGAGTATCAAGGGTCCCGGAGAGATAATTGGCGGGGGAGGCTTAAAGAGACTGGCTCGGATGAGGTGGATGCGGACGCGGATTTAGCCATTTGCGGCGGCCAAGGAATCAGCCAGTCCCCGGAGAGGATGATGACCTCTCCGGGACCCAACTAAAAGCAAGCGCGAAAAAAATCGCGCCCAAAAGGTGTGGTGGGGCGGCGGATGTGGTGACGGCAGGGGGCTGGGAGCAATCCCAGCCCCCGAATCATTTTCAGTGCGCCCAAGGTGTTAGAACCGAGCGCTGTTAGAACGTGTTCCAGAACGCCGTGCATATGTGATCGGTGTCGAAATCCGTTTCAGTCGTTGGCGTTGGCGGTATCAGCGACAGGAACTCGTTGTTGGTCGAACTATACGTCGGCCAATTCGGTTGGCCGGTCGAATTGGGATCGCCCGTCTTCGCGAACTCGGTCCAGTAGCTGATCATCGTCGTGGAAAGCTGCATTTCGTCGGGCGAAAGGACTCCCACCCCGAAGCCGGTGAAATTGGCTTCACTGAATATGAATTGAAGCTCGGCGCCGTGGTACGCGCCCAGCGGATAGGTTAACCCGGTAATCTCATCCGAAGGCGGCGGTGCGTTTTCGTCATTGAACTCGTATGTGTACGTCGTCGTGTAGTTCGACAATAAATTGTCGGCGACCAGCATTGTGCACGCATAGATTCCGTCGGTGCCTGAGGCACTCAGCGCCTGTCCGCCGGTCGGATAGCTCGCATATGGGTAGATGGCGTCGACGTACGCATTCAGCGGACTGCCCCACAGCGCCAGGACCGCAGTCTCGTACTCCGCCAGGGAGAGAATAGGATTTCCGCTGAGGTCATAGGAAAACGCCACAAAGATGCTGTCGTCGTTATGACTCGTACCGGTGATCACCGGCACTTTGTTGAACTCGCCGTCGGCAAATGCCTGCTGCTCCGTTTGCGTAAGCAGCGTTCCATCCACGATCGGATAAGCGTCACCCGGCAATGCCGGGACAATTGCAGCCGCGGTCACGCCGCGCAAACAAGCCGAAGTCGCCGAGCTGCCGCATCCGAGAGTTTCCGCAATCGATACGCCGGAGGGTACCGCCGGAGTCCCTGTCGTTTCCGCCACGGCCAGCGTTACGTAGAACGGAAAGTAGTCCTGGAAATCGGCGGATGACCCGCTTTCTGATATCGCGCCCTCGAACAGGCCTGCTGCAAGCGGCGAGGCGAGCTGAGAATAGACGTTTTGCCCGCCCGCAGACTGACCGAAGATCGTCACCTGGTTCGGATTGCCGCCAAAGGCCTTGATGTTCGCCTGGATCCATTTCAGCGCGAACTGCTGATCCATTAACCCGTAGTTGCCGTTGAGATGGCCCTCGGCGTCGATCGCCGGATGCGCAAAGAATCCAAACAACCCCAGCCGATAGTTGATCGTCACGACGATCACCCCCTGCGCCACCATTGGCGCGGGGTCGTAGATATTGCTGCTCCCGGTCACATCTCCGCCGCCATGAATCCACATCATAACTGGCAGGCCGCTCGACTTCTTTTTCTTGGCGTCAGCGGTGCTATCGTCGTCGTTCTTCTTGGTCTTGGACGCCGCCGGCGCGTAGACGTTCAGAAACAGGCAATTTTCGCTGCCGGTGGGAACGCCGTCGGCAGGCTGTTCGCATTCACTGCCGAATGCGGTCGCCTCGAACGGTTTCTTGAACTTCGCGGGAGCTGTCGGCGGCAGCCAGCGTAGTGCGCCTACCGGCGGCGCGGCGTAGGGGATACCGAGAAATTCATCGACCGCTCCAACCGTCATGCCGACCACGGTTCCGTTCTTTATCTTGACGCTGGGAGCCTTGGTTTTGGCGGCAGCGGTCCCAGCCGCACCGAGCATGATCGTACAAAATGCAGTTAAAGCTAACCAAGAGCTAATTGACTTGCGAATCATCAGGCTTCCCCTTTATTGCGATCATTTACCGCTGATTAGCGCGAATACTCTCTTTATTGCCTCTTAAAACCACCATTGACCTAAGCCGATCAATACGGAAATGTACGTACTTCCCGATGATTGAGCGGCGGCAATACGAGAAGCTGGCGCGTCTGCTGCCGGAGTTTTATTCGGCGCAAACGCTGGAAACGTTCCCGAAGCATGTCGTCGACCTGCTTCCCCGGCTGATTCCCGAGTGTACTTACGGCTACAACGAAACGAACTTTGCGCGGCGCAGGTTCGAGGTGCTCGCAGACCCTTCGTACAGTCAGATCGCGTCCGAGGCGGCCGCAAACCTCGCCCGCCTGATGAATCAGCATCCGATGGTCTTGCACAACCGCAGCACCGATCAGCGCGCGCTGAAGATGTCGGACCTCATATCGCAACGCCAGTTTCGTCGGCTCGAGATCTATGACGTTGTTTACCGCTGGGTTCCCGCCGAATATCTGATGACCGGCGGATTCCGAGTCTCGCCGGCCGGCGATATCGTGACGCTGGCTTTCGGCCGCGAGGCGACGGACTTCGGCGAAGACGAACGGGACTTGCTGAACCTGCTGCGCCCGCATCTCGAGCAGGCGTATCGGAACGCGGACGCGATGACGACCTTTCAAAGCCAGCTCGAATGCCGTGAAGAATCGCTCCAGCAGGCGGTGAGCATGGCGGTCGTCGCCGTCGAAGGTGGGAAGATCAAACATGCGAGCCGACTGGCGATCAGATGGCTGTCGAGTTTCTTCAGCGACGGTATAGCGCCGAACGACGAACTGCCGGACCGGCTCCGACGATGGGTTCGGTTTTGGCAGACTTCGCTGGACGGCAAACAATCCGAGCTAAAGACGTGCACGCCGCTGACTGTGGAATCAGCCGACGCCCGCCTCAACATCCGGTTGCTCAAGACGAGCCGGGACGGCGAAGTAATTCTTTTGCTGAGTCACGAGGTCACTCCCGATCGTCCCGAGTTGCTGCAACGGCTCGGCCTGGCGCCGCGCGAAGCGGAAGTACTGTTCTGGATTTCGAAGGGCAAGACCAGTCGCGAGGTCGCGGCGATCTTGTCGATCACGCGCAAGACTGTCGACAAGCACGTCGAACGCATCCATCGTAAGCTCGGCACCGAAACCCGCACCGCCGCCGCATCGATAGCCTGGTCCGCGATGCGCGACTCCTGACCCGTCCTGTCCGGTCCCTCGCCCGTCATTTTCTGATCCCTCGCCCGTTATTTCACGGGAGAGGTTAGGTGAGGGTTCTTTGGACAAGAGTTAGTTCACGCACCTTTTCGAACCGGTCTTCTTTTGTGTCATTCTGAGCGCAGCGAAGAATCCCGGATCTTTCTCGACGCTAACTGCCGCACTCTTAACCGTGGATCAAACATCCCCGCGCGATTAAGAAGGACTCGGAGTAGCTGAGCTTCGCAGGCTCGCAGTGAAGTCGAAGCGTTTTGCGCCGAGAAAGATCCGGGATTCTTCGCTGCGCTCAGAATGACACCGGAGCAATGACCGAATCAGGTAGGAGCAGTCGCTGCGATGAAATGGCCTGCGGGATTTGAACCTGGGAACTCATCTGTGTACGCGCGCAATGAAATTGCGATTGCGGCTGCACCTGAGCGCGTTTGGCGATGGCTGGTTCGAGCTGCGAAATGGCCAGAATGGTACAGCAACAGCGCCAACGTGAATTTTCTGCGCGGCAATCCGCCCGACCTCGCGCCCGACACTGAATTCAAGTGGAAGACCTTCGGCGCTACCATCACCAGCCGCGTGATCGTGTTCGAACCTGCGCGCGAACTCGGATGGGACGCGCATGGCGTGCTGAACGCCTATCACGGCTGGCTGATCGAGCCGGATAGCGGCGGTGGATGCCGCGTCCTTACCGAAGAATGCCAGAACGGGCTCGTGCCGAAACTTGCGTGGTGGTATCTGCGTCCGATGCTTGAGCGCGGGCATCAGAACTGGCTCGAGAGTCTTAAGCGCGTTGCCGAAGGCGGCGAGCCGTCGTAACTACTCGTCGGCGAGAATTACTTCGAAGGCCGCCGTGTTGTCGCGGACTATCCCCATCGACATAAGAAACTGCCCCACCCGGAGCATCGGCGCCACGTACCAGTACTTGCGCAGGGTCAGTGCGTCCACTTTTTCGCGTTCCTGCTTGTCGGTGATGCTGCGCACGTTGCCGTTGAAGACTTCGCTGCCGACCCGCAGCGAGATAGCGGGGCGCACCTTCACATTGCGCACCCAGCTACGCGAGGCATTGGCCGAAACCAGGTATAGCCCGTCGTTGTCGACCAGGTACCAGATAGTCACTTCGTAGGGGCGGCCGCTTTTTCGTCCGTAGTGAGTCAGGCTGAGCGTCTGCCGGTCGCCGGCCTTGCGCAGCCGTTCCAGAGATTTCGACGCCATCGCTTGAGGCTCCTTCGCGCGGCTTGCTATTCGCGCAGCCGGCTACTGAGTAATCGTCTCCATCACGCGGCCGCTCGCGCTATCGACGATATTGACCTCGACCGGCGACGCAATGTCGTTGTCCTGCTTGGCGCTCTCGATTCCCGCCCTCAAGTCACTAAGAAACTTGGTCTTCGCAAACGGCGGCATTTGATCCATCGGAAAGTTATCCATCAGGACGCGCGCCTTGAGCTTGTCGGGCCACTGGACCGAGCCGACCTTCGGCCCCGCGATCGGCAGCCCGCGCATCATCACCTCGAAGGAGTCGTGAAAATCGGCGTCGCCGGACGCCGCTCCTGCTGCGGGTGAGTCCGACGTTTTCGCCGCAATCGCGGTTGAGGATTTCGCCGCCGGATTCGTCGCGGCTGCCGGTGCCGCAGCTGCCGCTGCCGCCGGCGACGCTTGCGATTTCGGCGCCGCCGCTGGCGTCCCCGCCGACGCGGCTTGCATCGACGCGCTCGCAGCCGGCGCGCCGTTGAGCTTACCGATCAGCTCCTTCACCTGGCCGCGCGCCGTATCGTCGGGCGCGAGCGCGAGCGCCTGCTTAAGCGTGACCGCCGCGTCGTCGGGCTTGTTCTCCTGCGCGTACGCGATTCCCATGTTGTAGTACGCCTGGAAAAATCCGGGCTTGGACGCGATCGCTTTCTTGTACTGTACGACCGCCTGATCGGCGTTGCCGGTGTAGAGATACATCGTGCCGAGGTCGGTGCGCACTTCGGGATCGTCAGGCTTCTTCTTCAGGTAATGCTCGTACGCGGCGATCGCCTGGTCGTAAAGCTGTTTGTCGTAGTCGATATCGCCGATGCCGCGGAGCGCGTCGAGGTTTTCGGGCTGGAGCTTGAGCACGTGGCCGTAAGCGTCCTCGGCCTTGCCGTAATAAGTCTGATCGAACATCGCCGCGCGCATCGCAACCGCGCCGAACTTGTTCCATGCGACGACGTCGTTGGGTCTCTGGTTGGCCTCTCTTTCGATCTTGTCGACGAAGGTGCGCGCCTCGGTGGGCAGTTCAATCGTGGGATGCCCCGGCGGCAGACCGCCGTTCTGACTTCCGCCCGCTGCGGGATTGGCCGCAGCACTCTGGTCCGGCCCAGCCGCATTGGGCGCCATAGTTCCCGGACTCGCGACTGCGCCCGCGCCTGTAGCGCTGGCAATCTGCGGCGCCGGCGTGACGTCAGGCATCCGCAGATATATCCACGCAGTTGCCGCCAGACAGACCACGGCGAGCGTGACGAACACCGCGGCAAACGCCGTCGTAATCGTGGTGCCGCCTGCGCGATCCGCGCTGGGCGCACCTGAAGCGCCCGCGCCTGAGGCTGCCGTGGACAACGCCGAACCGCATTCCACGCAGAATTTCGCTCCGGCCATCAGGGGTGCGCCGCATTGCGGACAAAATCGCATCAGCAAATTCCTACATACCGTCTCGATCCAGCGCAACATGCCCCCTGGATTTGGGTTCCCGCTTTTTCGGCGCCTGAGGTATAGTTCCGCTCGCAAATCCATTCACGGAGGCAACCCGGCATGCAGCTCTACGATTCACTTGGACCCAACCCGCGCGCTACGCGGATGTTCCTGGCCGAGAAGGGAATTTCAATCCCGACCAAAACTGTCGATCTGATGGGGGCGGAAAATCGCAAACCGCCTTACACCGATCGCAATCCCGGCGGACAGCTGCCGGCGCTCGAGCTTGATAACGGCAAATGTATCGGCGAGACCGTCGCGATTTGGGAGTATCTCGAGGAGAAGCATCCAACGCCGGCGCTGATCGGCACGACCGCCGAGGAACGCGCCGAGGCCCGCCAATGGCAGCGCCGAATCGAGCTGCAGATAACCGAGAATCTCTACAACGGCTTTCGCTATTCCGAGGGCGCGGGCCTGTTCAAGGACCGCATGCGCATTTTGCCCGAGGCGGCGGACGGGCTGAAGGCAATCGTGCAGGACAAGCTGAAGTGGCTCGATAAGTTGCTCGAGGGCAAGCAATACATTGCGGGCGATCGCTTCACGATCGCGGATATCATTCTGTATTGCGCGCTGGACTTTGGCGGGAGCGTCAAGCAGTCGATCGACCCGTCGCTGAAGAACGTCAACGCATGGTTCAAGCGCGTCGATTCGCGGCCGAGTGCGAAGTCGAGCTTGCATCCCGCGTCGGCGCAAACCGGTCTCAAGGGCTAAGCAGGGCGGGCCGCGGCATAGTGGGGCGGGCCACTATGCCCGCCGCGAATCTTTCTTTACTCAGGGGTCTGCCAATGCCCGGAGACATCGAACAGGTTACGACTCAGCTGACGAAGCTGGTGCGCGCGAAAACCGGCGACGCCGGCGCGCGGGCGCATTCGCTCGAGTCGCTGCCGGGGCACGCCGGCTTCAGCTACAGCTTCATCCTCGAGCGCAGCACGCCGGGCGGAGTGCAGGCAGGACGTTACGTCGTGCGCATCGCAGCTCCCGGCGTAAAAATCTCAGGCCCGGCCGACATCGTGCGGCAGGCGCGTGTGATGGCGTCGTTAACGGACACGACGGTCGCGGTGCCGCCGATCATCTGGTACGGCGACGAGCCCGAGTTCTTCGATCGGCCGTACTTCGTCGGCGGTTTCGTCGACGGCTTCAAGCTGGGCGAATCGACGCTGCCGCGCGAGCATCTGAAACGCCTGGCGCGCAACGGGATCGCGACGATGGCGGCGCTGCACAACGTTCCGTGGGAGCCGCGGCGCGAGGCATGGGGCGAGCCGTTTGCACTCAGCGAGGAGCTCAAGCGCCTCGACTACCTGCTCGATCGCCCGACGCTCGATCCTGCCGTCGTCGCGCGCGCGCCGGAACTGCGCGAGCGCCTGCGCTCGAGCCTGCCCTCGGGCGCGCGCATCGGATGCGTTCACGGCGACTTCCAATGGTCTAACGTGTTGTTCAACGAGGAGCGCGTCGTGGCGCTGATCGATTGGGAAATCTCGCTCGTGGGCGCGACGCTGCTCGACCTCGGCTGGTTTTGCTTCTTCGCCGATCCCGATAGCTGGGTCGGCGAAGCCGCCGAGCGCGGCTCGCTGCTCAGTCCCGACGAAGCCGTCGAAGCGTATGCCGAAGCGGCAGGCTCGCCAATCTCCATTCCCGAAGTGCGATGGTTCCGCGCCCTGGCAGGCTACCGCTTCGGCGTAATCACCTGCTTCAACCTGATGCTACATCGACGCGGCAAGCGCCCCGATCCGCTGTGGGAAGAAACGGCGCTGTCGGCGCCGCGGATGTTCGAGCGCGGCCTGGAACTGCTCGGCTGACCTAATCTGTCTCTCCTCCTTAAGGGAGAGGCTAAGAAGGAGCTGGAATTCTTCGCTTCGCTCTGGAGCGACACAAACGAAGGACGAAACAGAAAAGAAAACGACGACGTTGCACTTCTGCAGCTTGAGTCGCAGAACCCTCACCTACTGGCCGCGTTGCGTCCAGCCTCCTCTCCCGTGAAAAGAACGGGCGAGGTAAGAGTAGGACGCCTCCGCCCCCAAACCCTTCTAACAGGGACGAAGTCCCGCATCTTATTTTTTAATACTGGGGGCAGGGGTCACCCCTGCCCAGGGAGGTGTGGAACCCAGGCGGGTTCCACATTAAATCCGCCCTGACCGGCACGCGTCCGGCGGTACATGTTCGGTTTGGAGCTTTCCCCGCTTTGTGCTGGAATCCCCTTCTGCCATGCGTGATCGGAACCAGGAGGTGGCGATATGGACGGTGCAGCAAAGCGGCAGCCTGAGATTCAAACCCCTGAGGAAAACCATCCCGCACTAAACGCGATCCTTGGCGCCAATCCTTTCGTCGGTCTCGACGCGACGCAGGTGGTCGGGACGCTGACGACCTTCCTGACACATCTGGCGTCGCAGCCCGCCACCGTCGCCTCGCGCGCGATGCAATTGTGGCTCGAGCTGGGGCAGGTCGCGGCGGGAGTTTCGTCGGTGGCGCCCGAGGCTGGCGACAAGCGCTTTGCCGATCCGGCCTGGACGCAGCATCCGCTCTACCATCGGATGATGCAGGCCTACCTCGCGTGGCGCACTGCGATGCACGATCTCGTGGCCCAGGATGAAAGCGTCGAGTGGAAGACGGTCGAGCAGCAGAAGTTCGCCGTCACGCTGCTGACCGAGGCGCTCGCGCCGACCAATGCGTTCTGGCTGAATCCTGCGGCGCTCAAGCGCGCGTTTGACACCTCGGGCATGAGCGTGGCGTGGGGGTTGCGCAACTTTCTCGGCGACCTGTGGAACAACGGAGGGATGCCTGAGACGGTGGACAAGCGGCCGTTCGAAGTCGGCAGGAATCTCGCGCTCTCGCCCGGCGCCGTCGTGTACCGCAGCCCGGTCTGCGAGGTGATTCAGTACGCGCCTTCAACCGACAAGGTTTACGAGCGCCCGCTGGTGTTCATCCCGCCGCAGATCAACAAATTCTACATCATGGATCTCGCGCCCGGCCGCAGCTTCGTCGAGTACGCGGTCAAGCACGGCATCCCGATGTTCACCATCAGCTGGCGCAATCCGACGCCGCGCGATCGCGCGTGGGGGCTCGACGAATACGTGACGGCGTGCAAGGACGCGATCGCGGCGGCCTGTGAGATCACCGGCAGTCCCGACTGCAACGTGCTCGGCGTATGCGCCGGCGGTATCACGACCTCGCTGATGCTCGGGCATCTGGCGGCGTCGGGCGACAAGCGCGTCAACGCGGTGACGCTGCTGGTGACGATGCTCGATACGAGCCTGCCCTCGATGACCGGGATGTTTGCGACCGAGGACGCGATCAAGGCGGCGCGCGATCGCTCAGCGGAAAAGGGCGTGCTCGACGGCGGCGACATGGCGCGCGTGTTCGCGTGGCTGCGGCCGAACGACCTGGTGTGGAACTATTGGGTCAACAATTACCTGATGGGGAACGATCCCGCGCCGTTCGACATCCTGTACTGGAACGCCGACTCGACCAATCTTCCCGCCAAGCTGCATGCGGGCTTCCTCGATCTGTTTCTGAGAAATCCGCTGACGCACAGCGGCGATGTCTCGGTGCTCGGAACGCCGGTAGATTTGCACGCGGTGAAGAATGATCTCTACCTGGTCGCCGGCATGACCGATCACATCTGCGCGTGGCGTGCATGCTATCGCGCGACGCGGATGTTCGGCGGACGAATCGAATTCGTGCTTGGCTCGAGCGGCCATATCCAGAGCCTCGTCAATCCGCCCGGTAACTTCAAAGCCCGCTACTACATCGGCTCGCGCCTGCCCGAAGATCCCGACGAATGGGCCAAAAGCGCGGTCGAGAACAAGGGCACCTGGTGGGATCACTGGGTCAAGTGGATAAGCGCGCGCTCCGGCGGCGAGCGCCCTGCGCCGAAATCGCTCGGCAGCGAGCTATATAAAGCAGGAGAGCCGGCTCCGGGACTTTACGTTCACGAACGGCATTAGATGCGGGGCTCCGCGCCCCGCACCCGCGGCAGGGGTAACCCCTGCACCTTAGTATTAGTTTGCGGGACGAGGTTTACTGCGGGCTGAACTCGACGCTGCAACTGGCGTTCGCGCTGCCGGTGTTTGAACCATCGGCGACCGCAAAGACCTGGACGTTGAAATCGAAACATCCCGCCGGCAGCGCCACGTTCATCGAGATTTGGTCGGTCACGTCGTCGAAGGCTTGTTCATTGACGTAGTCCGTCGCGGGCTCGCCAAGCTCGTTTGTTACGAGCAACGCTGCCACTGCGTAAATCTGATCTGAATCCAGCGCCGCACTCGCTTGAAGCGTACCGCTGATCGTATATGTCGCAGCGGACGCCAGGCAGACATCGGTGTCGAACTCCGTGAAGCCCTGGTTTCCCTCGACGCATGGAGCAGCTTGCCCGCTGCAGGCGGACACATCAGAAGAAGCGGTGGCGGTCGCATCGACGGAAATCGTCGAACCGGCCACTGACGATGTCTGAGTCGACTGGGCGTTGCCCGACATATCGACGTTCTCATCGCTGACGTTCAGGTTCGTGCTGAATGAGGCCGTCGAGGCTGCAGTCGCCTGCGAAGTCTGCGCCGGGGTAGCCGAGGAGCGATTCGGGTTGTTCAGGTAAACAAACGCGCTCGCATTTTCGGAAATGCTGGCCAGTCCGGCAGTGGGCGTGGACGACGGCGTTGGCGTCGCGCCGGTCGGGGTCGCGGTCGGCGTAGCGCCGGTCGAAGTTGCAGTGGGCGTGGCGCCGGTCGGAGTCGCAGTCGGCGTCGGGGTCTGAGAGGGCGTGGCGCTGGCGGTTGGCGTTGCAGTTGACGCTGGCGTGGGCGTCGCAACGCTCTTACCGGTGAGCTTCACTTTGTGATTGCTGTTCTTCGACAGGTCGGTGAACGTCAGTTCTCCTTTGAACTTGCCCTTGGTCAATGGGGCAAAGCTGACGCCGTACTGGCACTTTCCACCAGGCGCCACTGCGCCCGCGCAACCGTCGCTCGCCAGGCTGAAATACTGACCGGTGACCTGCAGATTGGACAGCTCGTCGTTGAGGTTGCTCTTGTTCTTCAAGGTGACGGATTTGGTCAGGGCACTTCCCGTCTTGA
>JBEKLS010000086.1:0-17716 GCA_050010075.1 Binatus sp. (SeqCode)
GCCGACGGCAGTGGCATGTACACGTTGCAAGCGTTGTGGACGCAGGCACGCGAGTCGCTCAACGTCACGACGGTGCTGTGCAACAACCACAGTTACCGGATTCTGCAGGTCGAGCTCGCGCGCGCGGGCGTGACCGAGCCCGGCCGCAAGGCGCGATCCCTCACCAGCCTCGCCAATCCGGATATCGAGTGGACGAGCCTGGCGCGCGGACTGGGTGTGCCGGCCGCACGCGTCGAGACGGCCGAGGACCTGACGCGCGAGCTTGAACGCTCGTTTACGACTCCGGGTCCAAGCCTGATTGAGATGATTCTCTAGGACGGCGCCCTACTTCCCGTTCGCGGCCAAGAGATCGAGCGCGGCTTGCAGGTCGGCAATCGTCGCGATCGTGCGATGATGCTCGATGCGCGGGCCGACGCCGATGAAATGCATTCCCGCGCTCACGGCTGCCTCGCGATCTATTCGGCTGTCGCCAACGTACACGGCCCGTTCTGCGTCGACGCCTGCGCGATCGAGGCACAGGCGCAGGATGTCGGGCGCCGGCTTGGGGCGAACCTTGTCGAGCGCGCTCGCGACCGCGTCGAAGATGCCGCCCAGCTCGAGATGCTCGACCAGCGCAGGCACCGTAGCCGATCGATTGGTCGCCAGGCCAAGTTTGTAGCGCCGCTTGAGCTCGAGCATGAACGGACGCAACTGGAACGGCGGCCGCAGCATCCTGAAAAACGGCGTCTGGTCCATGCTGCGGGTGACGTCGTGCATCCGGCCGAGCTTGATCGCGTCGCCGCGCGCGCGCGCCGCGAACACCTCGCTGGCTGCGTACGAAACGGCCGAGATTTCCTCGTCGCGGTCGAGCGGCGGCTCGCCGACCTGCGCGAAAATCCAGTTGTAGTAGGCGACATTCGATTCGGTGGAATCGAACAGCACGCCGTCCGCGTCGAACATCACGAATTCAATCATGTTGAGCGAATATTCTGCGCGGCTGACGCGCGCGGCGCCAGATGGCCGTCGCGTCGAAGTGAGACTCAGCGCGTGGCGCGCTTGCGATCGGTTCGTTCGGCGCGGCGCACGTGCGCAGGCGCCGGCCGCCGCGGGATCGCGACGACTTCGCGCGCCGTTAGATGCTCCGCGCAATGCGAACAGACCAGGTCCGGCGCCATCTTCGCGCCGCATGCGCGATGGATCAGCGTCAACGGCGGCCCCGATTCGTCGCTGAGCCAGGTGTCGCCCCATCGCATCATCGAGATCAGCACCGGGTAGAGCTCGAACCCCTTGCGCGTCAGCCGGTATTCGACGCGGCCGCTGTCGCCCTCGCTGCGGGCGCGATCGAGGATTCCGTCGCGCACCAGGTCGCGCAGCCGCGAGCTCAGGATGTTGCGCGCGATTCCCGTCCCCTGCTGAAACTCGTCAAACCGGTGCCGCCCGAGAAACGCCTCGCGCAGTATCAGCATCGTCCAGCGCTCGCCGATTACCGACAGCGTTCGCGCCACCGAGCAGTTCGTATCCTTGACCGAATCCCATCGCATGGGCGTCTGTCTCTCCCGCTTCTCCCGATTGAGTCTCGCACGCCGCCGGGTTCCCCAACTCAGCGGCTCACCGGAAATATCGTTGCACTTTGAAACTTGCGTTGCCAGCCGGGGGCGGCGTCCTGAATCGCGGTCAGACACGCGTACTCACCGCTTGGATGGTTTACGAATGCAGTCTCGCCACGCCGGCTTGCGTGCTGGCATCGATCAAAAGAAAGGCACGCATTGGTTTCACCTCGAGGGTAATACACCAAGCGTGCCTTCCGGCTCGCAGGGGGATGTGAGCCGAACGCCATTACATTTAATAGTGTTGCGTGATTGTGGCTATCGGACTCCGGTTACAAGAGTAACCATTCCAAAAGTTTGGCGTCGCGGCCAAGTTCCCTGCGTAACGCCGCGTACAGATTGATCGAAAAAGGCGCGGACAGCGCGATGCGCTGTGTCCGGTTCGCACCGCCGTGATCGCCCGGTTTGCTTTGCTCACGACTAAGAGCGTAGGGTTGCGCCTCAATCTCTAAAAGCCGTTCAGAGGTGGCGTATGAGGATTTTCGTACGACCGCCGGAGATCGGCGGCCCGTTCAATTACATCGCCCAGCAATCGCACGATATCCTTCGCGAAGCAGTGATCGCCTCCGCACCTGTCGGCGGTTCAACTTGAAGGCGACCGGGCAGCAACTCTGTCAGGCGAAAGGATGCGCCAAACCTGGCAAACCTCGTTTTGCCGGCCAGTGGTCTTATTTCATTTGCGTCGAGCACGATGAATTGCTCAGCGATGCGGACAAGAAACATATCGCACGAACGGAAGGAACCAGGAACAAGCAGCTAACGCCCATCCGTCGTCGTCCGTCGTAGCCCGCCAAGTCAGGATACTCTCGGCCAGCGTTTGGACCTTGCTTGCCTGCCAGCATAGCGCCTGCTAACACTGTCAGTTGCAAATCGAAACTGAATCATACTGCCGGCGTTTTCGTCGAACGAGTCCGCGGAGACAGGCCATGGCCAGACAGATCGAGTTCTTTTACGACTACTTGAGTCCGTTCAGCTATCTCGCCGACACCCAGCTGCCGGCGCTGGCGGCGCGCACGGGCGCGGAAATCGTTTATCGGCCCGCGCTGCTCGGGGCGACGATGAAGGCCACCAACAATTCAGGGCCGCTGGTGATCCAGGGCAAAGGGAACTACAACGTCACGGACTTTCAACGATGGGCGAAGCGCTACGGCGTTCCGGCAAAGTTCAGCCCGTATTTCCCGTTCAACTCGATTCCATTGTTGCGCACGGCAGTTGCCGCTCAGATCCACGGACAATTCGCTGTCTTTCATGCGGCCGCATTCCGCGCGATTTGGGAGCAGGAACTCGACCCCGGCAACAAGGAGGCGGTGCGCCAACTGCTCGATGTCGCGGAACTCGATCCCGCGCTAGTCGACAGCGACGAAATCAAGAATCAGCTTCGCGCCAATGTCGACGAGGCCGTCAGCCGCGGCGCGTTCGGAGCGCCGACGTTTTTCGTCAACGGCGAAATATTCTGGGGCAACGATCGGCTGGACTTCGTCGAGGAAGCGGTGATGCGGTCGGCGTGAAGCTGGTTTCCTCGTCGGATAATCCGTGCGATAAATCTGAGAACGTAGTTCCCTGCCCGATGAGGTCAGTCATATGAAAGCAATCGTTTTCGAAAGCCTTGGTGGTCCCGAGGTGATGAAGCTGGCCGAGGTCGCGAAGCCCGAAGTGAAACCGGGGACCGTGCTGATCAAGGTGCGTGCGGCCGGAATCAACTTCGCCGACACGCTGTTCCGGCAGGGCCAGTACCTGATGCAACCGCAGTTCCCGGAGACGCCGGGATTCGAGGCCGCCGGCGAGGTCGAGGCAGTTGGAGCTGGCGTGTCGAATCTCAAACCCGGCCAACGCGTCGCCGCGCTCGGCTCCAAAATGTACGCAGAGTATGCGCTCGCGCCGGCGGCGCAGGTGATTCCGGTTCCCGACTCGATCAGCTTCGAGCATGCGGCCGCCTTTCCGATTCAGGTGCTGACTGCGTGGCATATGATCCACACGTCGCACAAAACCGGTCCCGGCCAGACCGTGCTGGTGCATTCTGCGGCAGGTGGCGTCGGAATCGTCGCGGTGCAGATCGCAAAAGCCGCAGGTGCGCGCGTGATAGGCACCGTGTCGAGCGCGAGCAAGGCCGCTCTCATCAAAGAATATGGCGCCGACGATGTGATCAACTATGCGACCGATGACTTCGCGGTCGAGGCCAACCGGCTCACCGGCGGACGCGGTGTCGATCTGATCCTCGACGCAGTCGGCGCGACCACGCTCGAGAAAGGGCTGAACTGTCTCGCCCCGTTCGGACATCTGATTCTCTACGGACGCGCTGGTGGGCCACCAGAGCCGCTCAACCTGTTCAGGCTGTTCGAGAAATCGACCAAGGTGAGCGGATTCACGCTCTACACCGTGGCCGCAGTGCCCGACGTGATGCGTCGCGGAATCGAGGATTCGTTAAAGCTGATCGCCGAGGGCAAGCTCAAGCTGCTCGTCGGCAAATCGTTCCCGCTGGCGCAGGCTGCCGAGGCGCACAAGTTCATGGAGTCGCGGCAATCCGTCGGCAAGCTGGTGCTGACTCCCTGACGCGGCGCCGTAGCCGGTCGTCATCAATCGCCTAGCCACATCGTGAGTCGTGCGCAGTACGACTCGTGCGTTTGTGCGATCCGTCGAGCCGGATCTTTTGTTCTTCTATTCGTGGCAATTTGCGACTTTGTGGCGATTTGCAACTGATACCTCGATCGATCACTCCTGTGCGCATCTGATTTGACTTCTGACAAAAATTCATGAGCTGTTCTCGTCTTCGGCGTGAATCGTCAATGATCGCGCGACTGAATCCTCGACTCTCGACATTTCATTCTCCGCGTACTGCGAATTGCTCTTGCGCTTGACTGCGAGTTTTCTCTGTCGCACTCGCGAATATTTCTCGACATTTTGATGGCACCGGAGTTGCTTGCTCTAACCTATTTCTCGCCTAGGAGGAGCGCATGGAACATTTGAGTAAGGATGTTCGGAAGTACCGCGAGTGGCGCGCGCCCGCCCGCATGGCGCTGGCTCTGGCAGCGGCCCTGACCTTCATCGCGATCGCCGCAGCAGCTCGGGCACAGGTCAAGCCGGGCGACTTCATAACTCCTGAGAATGCAACGAAGGTGAAAGATCTCGTCGCGCCGGGGGTGTACTACAAAGTCGTCAACGGCATGTCGATGAAGATCGTTCCGACCGGGGAAATCGACTGGCCCCCGCCGTACAAGGATGCCACCGAGAAGTACTCGGCGCAGGTCCGTCTGAGCCGTGACAACCGCAGCCTCGTCGGCTACGTCGCCGGCCAGCCGTTCCCGCTGATCGACACCAACGACCCGCAGGTGGCCAACAAGATCATGTGGAACAACGTGTTCCGGCCGTTGCTCACCGACGACTACGACCTGCGCTTTTACGATTGCGAGAGCGTGTACGGCGGACGCAACAAGCCCAACAACGTGATCCAGTATTACCAGATTGGCCACTACGCCGGTTACGATCTGGTCGGCCGCGTCGAGGTCGAACCGACTCCGGTCGATCCCGACTTCAAGAAGACCAACCGCCTGTGGCTCTTCGGCCTTTATCCCGTGCTTTCGCCCGAGGCCGAACGCGGCAAGGGAATTATTCGTTTTCGCTATCAGCAGCCAGATCGCGGCGACGACGATTGGGACTGGAATCCCGGTGAGCGCCGCATCCGCCGCCTCAACGAAGCGCTGCAGAGCACGGCCACCAGCGCGCAAACCTGGAATCCCGATCATTACTCGGGTTTCAACGCCAAGACCGAGGAGTACAACTACCGCTTTCTCGGTGAGCGCGAGATGCTCGGCGTCGCACACGCGGAGCATTCACCCGAGCTGAAATGTTCGACCGACGGCGGCGCGAGCGCATGCCCCGAGGCGTGGGAGATGCGGCACATGTACGTCGTCGAGGCGTCGCCGCGGCGCGAACTGATCCCGCAGGCGCTGCAAAGCAAGACCATCATCTATATGGACTCCGAAATGTGGTACCAGCCGTACATCGATGAGTACGACCAGAGCGGCCAGCTCTGGATCAATCACATCTGGTGGACGACTTATCGCGATCGCCCGGTGCCCGACGCGCGCGTCGCGATCTATCCGTTCAAGCGCGAGTTCGAAGTCGGCGCCGTCGCCACTGACGTGACCTCCGGCTTCTCGACTATGTGCTACCTGCCCGGCCTCCAGACCCCGGAGCGCGAATGCTGGTACATCAACATGGGCGCGGTCGACAAGGACTTCTTCACGACCACTGCGATGGTCAGGGCCGCTCCGTAGTATTGGTTTGATCCATTGAAGGGGGCGGCCCGCGCCGCCCCCTCCACCGCGAAAGATCCCCGCAACTGACTGCGGACGACATGCTGGCGCCCTCGGCCATCGCAGAGACCTACTGGCATCTCGCCCATCAGCATCGCAGCGCCTGGTCGCACGACGTGGGACGTGCGCCCCTTCAAGGAGAAGTGGTAAACGACCGCCCGGCCGCATTCTCGCAAAATTTTGCGGCTGACTTTCCGGCAACCCCTTGACTCGTTTTGTGCGCGGGCTTAATTAACTGATCAGTTAATACTACTAACTGTCCGGTTAACGAAGTTTAATACCGATGGCAGCCCGCCGCCCAATTATCCGTGACCTCAATCGCACCCGCGAGAAGATCCTCGCCGCGGCGCTGGCCGAGTTTTCAGCTCGCGGCTTCGCCGGCGCGCGGGTCGACGCAATTGCCCGGCGCGCCCGCGTCAACAAGCGCATGCTCTACTACTGCTTCGGCGCCAAGCAGGACCTCTATCGCGAAATTTTGCGCCGCAAGCTCGCCGAGCGCGCTGAATGGATCGAATCCACACCCGATGACTTCGCCGGTGCGCTCGCGCACATGTACCTGTCCGGCGGCACCGACATCCAATTCGTGCGCCTGATGGAATGGGAGGCGATCGACAGCGGCGGCAGGAAATGCATCGTCGAAGCCGAACGCCGAGCACTGTTCGAGAAGGCCGTCGCCCGGCTAGGCGTACTGCAGCGGCGCGGCTCGATTCCGCGCGGCGCCAATCTCACGCAACTTTTCATTTCGATGCTCTCGCTGGCGCTGTTCCCGCTCGTTATGCCGCAAGTGATTCGCCTGATTCACGGCATGGAGCCGACCGATCCTCGCTTCATGCGTCAGCGCGCGAATTTTCTGCGGTGGCTCGGCGAGCGGCTGGCGAAACCCGCCGGCACCGTGCGGACTCCCTCTCGAACCCGCCGGCCACTGCGAAGGCCCGGTCAACTCGCATGAGTAAACGAATCATCCTGCTCATCGTGATTGCGATTGTCGGCGTCGGCGCCTGGACCGGCTACTCGATGTACTTCAAGGACCAGGTCGAGCCCGACAATCTGCTCGTTTCCGGCAATATCGAAGCTCACGAGAGCGTGGTCAGCTTCAAGGCCGTGCAGTCGCGCGTCGTCGAGTTGCCGTTCGACGAGGGCCAGTGGGTGAAAGCCGGGACGCTGCTGGCGCGGCTCGACGACAGCGACTATCGCCAGCAGGTTGCAATCGATGAAGCCGCGCTCAACGTGCAGCAACAGCAACTTCAATCGGCGATGGAAAAGCTCGCAGCCGCGCGCGCCACGGTTGCCAACGACAACGCCGACCTGTCCCAGAAAAATATCGACTACGTGCGCAGTCAGAAACTCTGGAGCGACAAGATCATTTCGGGCGACCAGCGCGACCATACCGACACCGCGCTCAAGGAGTCGAACGCGGGGATGCAGCGCGACATCGCGATGGAGCGTAGTGCGCAACAGGATATCGAGGTCGCCAAGGCGAACATCCGCAACGCCAGCGCGAATCTCGAGCTCGCCAAGATCATGCTCGGCTACACCACCCTGGTCGCGCCGTTTTCGGGCGTCATTCTCACGCGTCAGACCGAGCTCGGCGAAGTGATGCAGCCCGGCACGCCGGTCGTCACGCTGGCCGATCTCGATCACGTCTGGCTGCGCGCCTACGTGGCCGAAACCGATCTCGGCCGCATCCGATGGGGCCAGCCGGCGACGGTTTACACCGACACTTATCCCGACAAGGCGTATCCGGGGCAGATTTCCTTCATATCTTCCGAGGCCGAGTTCACGCCCAAGAGCGTCGAGACTCACAAGGAACGCGTGACGCTGGTCTATCGAATCAAGATCGATGTGGAAAATCCCCGTCACGAGCTGAAGCCCGGGATGCCCGCGGACGCCACCATTCACCTCGGCCCTCCCGTGCAAAGCGGCAACAGTCGTGGATGACAAGACGGTCGTCGTTCGCGACCTGGTCAAGGACTTCCCCGGCGTCCGCGCGATCGATCACCTGAGCTTCGAGGTCTCGCCGGGTGAAATCTTCGGCATCGTCGGACCCGACGGCGCCGGCAAGACCACGACTATGCGCATCCTCGCCGGAGTGATGCCGCCCGACGCCGGCACCGCGACCGTCGCGCGCTGCGACGTGGTCGCCGACCCCGAAGGCGTCAAGCACCTGATCAGCTATATGCCGCAGCGCTTCGGCCTGTACGAAGACCTGACGGTCGACGAGAACATCCGATTCTACGCGGACCTGTTCGGCGTGCGCCGGCTGGATCGCGACGCGCGTGCCGGCGAACTACTGAAAGCATGCGGCATGAGCGAGTTCCGCAGCCGCCTGGCCGGCAAGCTTTCCGGCGGGATGAAGCAAAAGCTCGGGCTGGTCTGCGCGCTGATACACACGCCGCGTGTCTTGCTGCTCGACGAGCCGACCAACGGCGTCGATCCGGTTTCGCGCCGCGAATTCTGGGCGATGCTCTACTCGCTCGTCGGCCAGGGCGTCACCGTGGTCAATTCCACTGCGTACCTCGACGAGGCCGAGCGATGCCATCGCGTCGCGCTGCTGCACAAGGGGCGCCTGCTCTTCTGCGACTCGCCGGCGCGCCTCAAGTCGCGTCTCCAGGGCGCGGTCATCTCGATCGTGTCGCCCGAAGCGCGCCGGGTCAAAGATGAACTCACCGGCGCCGAAGGTGTGACGAGCCTGGTGCTGGTCGGTGACGCGGTTCATCTGTTTGTCGACGACGCCGACCGGCGCATGAACGATCTTCGCTCGCGATTGGTTGGGCGTCAGATTCCCTTCGATGAAATCGTCCATGTCACACCTACCATCGAAGATCTCTTCGTCGAGGCGGTGCGCAAGGACACGACGCAGCAGGCAGCATGACAGGTCCCAACGGTAATTCGGTCGAAGTGGAAAACCTGGTGAAGCGTTTCGGCGCTTTCACCGCGGTAGATCACATTTCATTTCAGACCCGCACCGGCGAGGTCTTCGGATTTCTCGGACCCAACGGCTCAGGGAAATCGACCACCATTCGAATCCTCTGCGGATTGCTGCATCCCACCTCCGGCCGCGCGACCGTGGCCGGCTACGACGTGGTCGAGTCACCGGAATTGATCCGCCGCAACATCGGCTACATGTCGCAGAAATTCTCGCTCTACGCAGATCTCACCGTGTTCGAGAATTTGCGCTTCTACGCCGGTATGTACGGCGTCCCCGCGAGCGAGCTGCGCGGGCGAATCGATTGGGCGCTCGAGATGGCTGGCTTGCGCGGCCGCGAATCGAGCCTGACCGGCACGCTCTCCGGCGGATGGAAGCAGCGCCTTGCACTCGGCTGCGCCGTGCTGCATCGCCCGCCAATCGTCTTCCTCGACGAACCGACTTCGGGCGTCGATCCGCTCTCGCGCCGCCTGTTCTGGGAGTTGATTCAGCGGATGAGCAACGACGGCGTCACCATCTTCGTCACCACGCACTACATGGACGAAGCGGAATACTGCAACCGCCTCGCGCTAATGAACGGCGGCAAATTGATCGCGCTGGGCACGCCGACCGAACTCAAGCTGGGCTCGATCCAGGGTGCGTTGCTGCTGCTCGAATGCGACCGGCTCGGCGACGCGATCGAACGCGTGCGCCGCTTCGACGACGTTCGCGACGTCGCGGTCTTCGGCAATGCGCTGCATCTGGTGGTAACCGACGCTGGCATCGCGCCGGCGATTCGCGCCGCGCTCGAAGCCGACGCTATCTCGGTTACAAACTTGCAATCGATTCGCCCAAGCCTCGAGGACGCGTTCGTGGCATTGACAACGCGGCGCGAAGCCGGCTCGCCTGCGGAGCTGTCGCCATGAGTCTTCGGCGACTGCTCGCGATCTCGCGCAAGGAAGTTCTACAGGTGTGGCGCGACTCGCGCAGCCTGCTGATCGTCCTGCTGATGCCGCTGATGCTGATGACGACGCTCGGCTACGGCGTCAATCTCGACACCAAGCACATTCGGGTTTTCGCGCTGGATGAGGAAGGCAGCCAGGCGAGTCAGGATCTGCTGAAGCGTTTTCAGTCGTCCGACTATTTTGACCTGGCTGCCACCGTCACCGACTACCGTGCGCTGGCGGCCGCACTCGACGACGGCCGCTGCCAGCTCGCGATCGTGATCCCGTTCGACTTCTCCGCGCGCCTGCACGACGGCCGGCCCGTGTATATTCAGGCGCTGGTCGACGGTTCCGACAACAACACGGCCGAGCTCGCGATCGGATACGCGCAGGGCGTGCTCGCCTCCTACGGCGCCCTCGTTCAGACCGAATACCTGGTTAAATCCAACGCGCCCAGCGTGAATCCCGCGCTTTCGATCGAGGCCCGCACCTGGTTCAACGAGGACCTCGAAAGCAAAAATTTCATCGTGCCCGGGGTCGCCGCGATCGTCATGGCGGTGGTCGGAGTATTGCTCACCTCGCTGACTGTCGCGCGCGAGTGGGAGCGCGGCACGATGGAACAACTGATTTCAACGCCGGTGACCTCGCTCGAAATCATCATCGGCAAGCTGCTGCCCTACTTCGCGCTCGGCATGTTCGACACCATCATGTGCGCGGCGATCGCGGTCTTCTGGTTCCAGGTCCCTTTTCGGGGTTCTCTGATCGCGCTGTCTGCCGGCTCGGGAATTTACCTGGTTGCGATTCTCGGGCTCGGATTCTGGATTTCCGTCGCGACCAAGAATCAGCTGGCCGCGAGCCAGATCGGACTGGTGACCGCGTTTTTGCCCTCGTTCCTGCTCTCGGGTTTCACCTTTCCAATCGATCAGATGCCGCTTGGCGTGCAGCCTTTCACCTATCTGATCGCGGCGCGCTACTACATCGTCATACTCAAGAGCGTATTCCTGCGCGGGACCGGCCTCAGCTATCTCGGCGGACCAATGATTGCGCTCGTCATCTATGCGTCGCTGATGGTGTTCCTGGCCAAACGATCGTTCCACAAATCGCTGGCATGAGAGGCTGAGATGATAGAGCGCCTACGCCAGATCCTGATCAAGGAATTCATCCATCTGTTTCGCGACCGGCACGCGCGCTTCTCGCTGATCGTCCCGCCGCTGCTGCAGATGATGATCTTCGGCTACGCTGCGAGTTACGAAGTGAATCGCGTATCGACCGCCGTGCTCGACAATGACCACAGCCAGGAAAGCCGCGAATTTATCGATCGCTTTGTTTCCAGCCGCCGCTTCCAGGTGCGCGAAGTTTTGCGGAACGAAGCACAGATTCCGTCTCTGCTCGATCATCGGCGCGTCGTCATGGTGCTGCAGATTCAGCCGGGCTTTGCCGAGCTGTTGCGCAAGGGCCAGACCGCGCCGGTGCAGGTCGTGCTCGACGGCACCGACTCGAACAGCGCGCTAATCGCGGTCGGATACATCAATCAGATCGCGAACCGATATGCGCAGGACTATCAGCTGCAGATGGCCGACCGCCTGAAACCGTCGCTCGAGACGCTCGCACCCAATATCCAGCTCCAGGAGCGGCCGTGGTACAACCCCAACCTCGAGAGCCGATGGTTTTTCGTGCCCGGCGTGATCGGAACCCTGGTCCTCGTGTCGGTGATGACGCTGACAGCGTTCGCTGTCGTGCGCGAGCGCGAGATTGGCACGCTCGAGCAATTGATGGTGACGCCGATCAGCCCTGCCGAATTGATCGTCGGCAAAACCCTGCCGTTCCTGATCGTCGGACTTGCCAACGTGATCTTCGTCGCGATCCTCGGCAGCTTGTGGTTCCAGGTTCCGTTTCGCGGAAATATTTTCGTGCTGCTGCTCGGCACTACGCTGTTTCTGTCGAGCGCGCTCGGCGTCGGACTACTGATTTCCACGCTCTGCCAGACCCAGCAGCAAGCGTTCGCGATCTCTTTCTTCTACATATCGCCGGCCATCATGCTGTCCGGTTTCGGCTATCCGATCACCAGCATGCCGAAGGGCCTGCAATACTTCACCAATCTCGATCCGCTGCGCTTCTTTCTCATCGTGCTGCGCGGAACTTTCATCAAGGGCGTCGGATTGGACGTGCTATGGCCGCAGATGGTCGCGATGGCCATACTCGGAGCGGCCACCTTGACGCTCGCCACGCTCAGATTTCACAAGACGCTGGACTGACTTTTCAGCCGCCTCACATCGGCGGTCGCGCCACCGCGGGTTTGTCGATCGCGACCGTCGTCTTGTCGCTGCCGTTCACGCCGAACGTGCGAATGACTTCCGCAAGCTTGGCTGGCTGCCCGACCGGCGTGGCGCATGCTGTCCCTGCGCATACGAAGGCGAGTGGAACTCCTTTCGTAGTGCTCGATGCGAACATCGCCCGAGCCGCAGCCGGCATCGGTGAAGCACTCTGATCTGATCCGATCCGCGTCACTACTTTGCCCGGACGAGAACTCGCCAGCGCCGTCTTCCATAAAGCTGCCGTGCGCGAGTCATCGCGCGTCCCGGCGATCGCGACTGTCGCTTCGCCATTCGCGCGATATTCCAGTGCCAGCCCGACCGTCGCGACAGTGCTGCTGAGCATCGACCCCGCCATCGCCGGCGCACTCGTCATCAAGTCATTCGCGGCCTTCGCATAACTGTCATCGCCGGTGATCAGCGCGAGCTTCGCCATCGCAATCGCCATCGTCGCCTGCACCGACGGCGTCGGCATGTCGAAGAACACGACCGCGCTCGCTTGAGATGCTGCAATCACGGTGCTTGCGTCCTCGCTGTCGTGATTCACCAACAGGTTCGAATCGCTGGCGTGAAAGTCCTTCAAAATTATCGCCGCGAGCTTGCGGGCTTCGATCAGGAATGTGCCGTTGGCCGAGAATTGATAGGCATCGATGAGCGCATTGAGCAGGTAGACCTGGTCGGCGACGAGACCTGCCACCTGCGCACGCCCATCCGACCACACGTGAAAAAAACTCCCGTCGGGCGCGCGCATATGGACTATGATGAAGTTCAGATCGTCGAGCGCTGTTCGCTGAAGAATCGGATCGTTGAGCGCCGCGGACGCCGTCAAATACGCGTCCGCCATCAACGCGTTCCGATCTGCCAGCACGGCATGATCGACTTGCGGCGTTTTGCGACGAGCGCGCACCGCAAGCAATGTCTCCGATGCCTTCGCGATCGTCTCGCGCACTTTCTCCACGGGCACCTTCAGCTTGGCCGCGACTTGCTCCGGCGTCATCGCGCGTCTGAGCACTATTCGACCGTCGGGCGCGAGCGCCGGCGAATCTTCCATGCCGTAAAATAAAATCGCGACTCGCGCCTCATCCGGCGGCAGCGCGCGCTTCACCTCATCTACCGTCCAGGTGTAGTAGCTGCCGTCGTCGCCCTTGAACGAATCGGCGTCCTGATGCGAGTAGAATGCGTGCGTCGCTGGGTCGAGCAGCTCACGGTTCACGTAGCCGACGATCGAGTTGGCGACGCGCGCAAAGTCCTGATCGCCGCTCACTTCGTAAGCGTTGCTGTAAGCGAGCAACCCCATCGCGTTGTCGTACCCGAGCTTCTCGAAATGTGGCACGCGCCATTGCGGGTCCGTCGAGTAGCGATGAAACCCACCGCCAAGCTGATCGAACACGCCGCCGGCCGCGATTTTCTTCAGCGTGTCGAGCGCCATCGCGGTGTACTCCGGATACCCGTAGAATCCGTGCGCGAGCGCCAGTTCGAGCGCCGGGAAATCGTAAAAGCGCGGCCCCGGGCCCGCCGCGAATCCACCTGAATCGCGATTGTACGAGGCCGCCAGGCCCGCGAGTATTTGCGCGCGCAAGCCGTCGAGTCCTCCCTGCGCCGGCGCGCCCTGGCTCAGCGCTGATTTGAGCTTCTCCGCGGTCGCCTCGGCTTCGCGTTCCAGGCTCGCGCGATCCGTCGCGTACACCTGCGAAATTCGCGCGAGCAGCGGCAGCATCGTCGAGCTTTCTCCGCCGCTGCCGCCAGGCCCGCTGCCCGGACGCGGTGGCAGATATCCCGCCGCGAAAATCAGCGCGCCGTCGGGCGTCGTGAAACATGTCAGCGGCCAGCCGCCCGCGCCGGTCAGTTCTGACGCAGCATTCTGATAGTAGTCGTCGAGGTCGGGACGCTCGTCGGTATCGACCTTCACCGGCACGAATTCGCTGTTCAGCGCCGCCGCGACTTGCGAATCCGAGTACGTCGTCTCGTCCATCACGTGGCACCAGTGGCACCAGACTGCGCCGATGTCGATCATGATCGGGCGGTTCAACTTCCGCGCCAGCGCAAGCGTTTGCGGACTCCACGGCTGCCATCGAATCGCGCTCGACGACGCCTCGCGAAGATACATGCTGGGCGACGACTTGAGCGCGCCCGCCGGCAACGCATCAGCCGAATCCAGCGCGGCGCCCGCCCGCGGAGCGAGGAAGCAGAGGATCACGATTGACGCAAGAATTGTTCGCGTTGACATCCAGCCGATGGCGCGGTAACTCGAAATTGTCGTGCGACGCTGCCGGCCGGCCGTCGCGCCGCAATCGGAAAAGGGAGCGATGCCTGCTAACGCCGGCGGTTCAGGTTTCGAGTTCAAGTATGGATGCCACGGGTAACAATTCGCACCGCCGTCGTCGAGTTCCTGCATGAGCAAAGTATGAGCGCAAAACCAGCAACGCGCCGCCGTCCGCAGCGGGCTCACAACGGCCCGGCGAAAGTCATCAGGATGCCGACTCCCACAGTGGTCCGCCGGCGCCGTGCGATCAAGGCGGGAATCGGCCTGCTCGTGCTGTCGCTGCTCGCCGCGATAATTGCGCGATTCTACCTGATGTACACGGCGCCGCCTTCGCCCGAAAAGGTATCCGGCCTGACCGAGCAGGAGACCGAAATCCTCGGCCTGGTGAATCGCTTACGCGCGCGCGGCGGATTGACGCCGCTGAAATTCTCGCCGCGGCTTGCCGTTATTGCGCGCGGCCACAGCTACGACATGGCGATGCGCCATTATCTCGCGCACAACAGTCCCGACGGCGTCGCGCCCTCTGACCGGCTCAGCGGCGTCGGCATCGGCTATCGCGCCGTCGGTGAGAATATCTATATGGACGACGACGCCGATTCCGCCGGCGTCCCGCGCCGCGTGCTGGAGGGATGGCTGAAGAGTCCCGAGCATCTCGCCAACATCATCTCCGCCAAGTTCACCGAGACCGGCGTCGGGATCGCTCAATCGTCCGACGGCAGCACTTACGTTACGCAAGACTTCATGCGCTGAAAGGCGGGCGCGCGATGGACTTCGCTGAACTCGCTGCGCTGGCCTCTGGTCACGCCGAGGCGCGCGCAATTCAGACGGCGCTCAAGCTGGGAATTTTCGACGTGCTCGAGCGCGCGCCGCTCGACGACGCCGGGCTCGCCGCAACCATCTCT
Organism: Binatus sp. (SeqCode); assembly: GCA_050010075.1. Lineage (GTDB taxonomy): Bacteria > Desulfobacterota > Binatia > Binatales > Binataceae > Binatus. Next base: position 15,226 of record JBEKLS010000086.1, read on the forward strand.
GCCAATCGCCGCGCGACGGCTCTGATAGCCAACGCGATGGTCGCGCTCGAACTGCTCGACAAGCGCGCCGACCGCTACTCGCTGACCGACGTGTCGCGCCGCTATCTGCTGCGGTCTTCCGCCGAATATCTCGGCGGTTTGATCCTGTTTGACGAGGCGATCTTCGAAACATGGGCGCATCTCGAACAAACCATTCGCACCGGCGCTCCCGCGCGGCCGCTCGACATGTTTCAGAGCCGTCCCGAGGAGACCGAGCGCTTCATCCGTGCGATGGACAGCCTGACTCGCGCGCGCGGCGATGCGGCTTACGTGGCCGACCGGCTCGACCTCAGCCGCGTGTCGATGGTCGCCGACATCGGTGGCGGCCCGGGCACCTACGTGGTCGCGATGCTCCGCCGATGGCCCCGGCTGCGTGCTGCGATTTACGATCTGCCTGCGACGCTGGAAGTGGCACGCCGAATTCTCACCGAGCGCGAGCCCGCCGCCCTCGAGCGCATCGACCTGGTTCGGGTCGACTACCTTTACGATGAGCTCCCGGGCCCATGCGGAGCCCTGTTCATGTCGAATATAATTCACAGCGAAGATGAACCGGCCAACACTCAACTCTTCCGCAAATGCTTTCGTGCGCTCGAACCGGGCGGCCTGATGATCATCAAGGATCACATCATGAACGCCGACCTCACGGCGCCGCGGCCGGGCGCGATCTTCGCACTCTACTTGTTGCTGACTACGCGCGGGCGCGATTATTCGTTCGACGAAGTCGCGAGTTGGCTGAGCGACGCCGGCTTCGTCGATATCCGCCAGGAGGAACTGCCCAGCCCTCCGTTCACGTCGTCGATGGTCACGGCGCGCAAGCCTTGAATTCGTGAAAAAGTGAGATTAGCCGGAATTTCCATCGTGCGCAGACTCGCGTCCTGCGCGATCGCAATCATGCTCGGGGCGGCGTGCTCGGGATGCTTCGCAGGCGGCGCCGTCGCCGCGGTCACCACCGTTGCCCCGATGGTCGCCGCCGGCAGTGCCCAGGTCATCGGCTCGCAGGTCGCGATGAAACAGGCGAGCGGAACCGGAGCTACCGAAAAAGAGAACGCCGACGAATGCGATCAGCTGCTGCGCGTTCCATGCGGCGTCGAGGAAGTGCGCAAGACCAAGGACGGGGTGATCCAGTCGCGTGAGTGGAAGATTGGCGGCGACGCGGGCGCGCCCGCCTGGATTCTCGTCAACGGCAGCGGGGCCGCCGAGGACGCCTGGCAGCCGAAGCCCGGCATCACCAAGCTGCTTTTCAATCCGCCGCTGTATCAAATGCTCAAGCCAAATGAGCCGGAATATTTAGCCTACGCGCCGGCCGACGTGGTCACCGTTTCGGACAGCGAACAGTTCGACTCGATGACCGGAGCGTTCGGCACCGGCGTCGGAACCTTCACGTGGCGCGATCGTCCCTACAGCTACGTACTGGTCAAGGAGCTCCCCTGCTTCAAGGCGCCGAAGGAAAAGTGAATTCCAATCAGTCGCATCCGTCTCCTGCGATGCGATCCCTGCCAATTCTGATCGCCGTCGTCGCAATTTTTTCGCTGGCACTGCTTGCCGCGAGGTCGTACTCTCAAAGCATGGACGCGACGCCACCGCATTCTCATCCACCGCTCGAGCCCGCATCGTGGCCCGACAACTCGCTCACCATAGCCAATCTCGGCCACGCAACCGTGCTGATGAATTTCTTCGGTACGCGCGTGCTCACTGACCCGAGCCTGTTCTCGCGCGTCGGCATGTCGATCGACTCGATTCTGACCATCGGGCCCAAGCGAGTCGTCGATCCGCCGCTGACCCCGGCACAATTGCAGCAGCTCGACCTGATACTGATCACGCACGCGCACATGGATCATCTCGACATTCCGTCGCTCAAAGCGCTACCCAAATCCGCGGTCGTAGTCGCCTGCGATAAATGTTCGAAGATCATCGCGCCGCTGGGATTCAAAGACGTCCGCGAACTCAAGTGGGGCGAAAGCACAGTCGTCAAGGGACTGACGATCCGCGCGATGGGCGCACGGCATTGGGGCCGGCGATGGCCGCCGTTCGGCGAGGACTACGGCTTCAACAGCTACGTGCTCGAGAAAGACGGGCGCCGGATGCTGCTGGCGTGCGACAGTGCCGAGACCGATCTGTTCGCGAGCGTCGCCGCGACGCCGCCGGACGTTGCGGTCTTCTCCATCGGCGCGTACGACCCGTGGATTCTCAATCACGCGAACCCCGAGCAGGTCTGGTCGATGTTCCAGCAGACGCGCGCGCACTACCTGGTGCCTATCCATTGGGGCACGTTCCGGCTGTCAAAAGAGCCAATGGACGAACCGCTCAAGCGACTAATAGCCGCCGCGGGAGATCAACAGGACAGGATCGTACTGCGCCAAATAGGCGGAACCTGGACAATGCCCGAGTCGGTCGCGACGAGCCAGGCCGCCGGCCGCTAGGACTCTCTACAGATTGCGGGTTGCTAACACTT
>JBEKLS010000087.1:0-17673 GCA_050010075.1 Binatus sp. (SeqCode)
GACCTGTTCCAGAAAAACCGCTTGCTGCTGCGCAGCGCCGGAATCCTGCTGGCCGAGGGCGTGCTGCAAAGGATTGATGGCGTGACCGCGATTCGCGCGCGGCGCTTCGAAGAGATCAAGATTCCCGGCACGATTCCGCCGTCGCACGATTTTCATTGAAATCGACCGCGCGATTTCACACGAAGCCCGATGCGGTGTTGTATGTAGTCATTAGAACGCAGGAGGAAATCATGAACCGCGATTCGCAACGAGCCAAGGCAGAAGCATTTCGAGCGATGCACGATCGCTCTCGAATTTTAGTGCTACCCAACGCATGGGACGCGATGAGCGCGCGCGTCATCGAAGAGGCCGGCGCGCGTGCGATAGCTACCACCAGCGCCGGCGTCGCCTTTTCGGTCGGCTATCCCGACGGCGAAGCGATTCCGCGCGACGAGATGATTGCCGCGATTGCCCGCATCGCTCGCGTCACCACGGTTCCTGTCTCGGCGGATATAGAATCCGGCTTCGCGCACGACGTTCGCGAGCTGGCCGAGACCGTTCGCCGCGTCATCGACGCCGGCGCCGTCGGAATCAACCTCGAAGACCAGGTTCACGGCGGCACCGCGTCGCTCTACGACCTGGACGTGGCCGTCGAGCGCATGCGAGTTGCGCGCGAGACGGCGGCCTCCGCCGGCGTGCCCATCGTGATCAACGCGCGCACCGACGTGTATCTGCTCGGCATCGGCGAACCCGACTCGCGTTTCGATCACGCCGTGCGCCGCGCCAACGCGTACCGCAAGGCCGGCGCCGATTGCCTATTCATTCCCGCCGTCGTCCGTCGCGCCGACATCGAGCGAATCGTGCCAGCCCTCGAAGGCCCACTCAATCTGCTCGCGTTCCCCGGCATTCCGCCTATCGCCGACCTCGAGCGCCTTGGAGTTGCACGGCTGAGCGTTGGCACGCGGTTAACCCTCGCCGCCATGTCGGCGTTGCAAAAGACCGTGGGCGAGCTGTTGAAGACCGGCGCGTACGACTCGATAATGGACGGCGCAACGACCTTCGCCGACGCGAATCGGCTGATGGCCGGTCGTCGAGGATAATCGGGGGTGCGTAACGCGTTTTTTCCGTTAACGTACATTTAGATTGAGAGCGATTACCGCCAATCAAGGTGGCGCTCGACCCTTTAAGGAGTTTTTATGGTTTCGAAGCTCTCTCGCGGTATCGTTCCAGTCATTATGGCGGTCCTGCTGGTCGCCGCTGTCGCGCATGTCGCCTCATCGAACTCGGGCGGTACTGCCGGCGGCCATTTCGGGCATCACGGCTTCCGCCATGGCGGCGGCATGGATGTCGTTGGCGTTCCGCTTCCGTTGTTGCTGAAGACCGCCAACCTGACTGACGCACAGAAGCAGCAGATTCGAGCAATCTTCCAGGCGCGGCGAGAGTCGCGGCAGACCGAGTTTCAGCAGATGAAGGCCGCCAAGGAAGCAATCGCGGCGAAGTACACCTCGACCGGCACAGTCGCGGCCAGCGACTTGTCCAGCCAGGTTGCGACCATCACTCAGCTTCAGGCTCAGAGGACGAACGAGCAAATCGAGGACGCCATCGCGATCCGCAACGTGCTGACCCCGGCGCAGCTCGCGTCAATCTCCGCGACCAAGGCCAAGCTCGATTCGATTCACGCAGAGATGAAGGCCCTGTGGGCGCAGAGCGGCAGCGCCAGCGATTCAGCCTCAACCCCGACCGAGTAGAAAATTCCGCCGACCGCACCACCTGGATGGAGTCGTGGCAATCAGGCCGCGACTCCGTCCGCATTTACTGAAGCATCAAATTCCGTGGTTGCTCACTCTGGCATGAATGACGGGCTACCCGTCTTCGCCGTCTGACCACCGTCCGCCACGAACGCCGCGCCGGTCACGAATGATGCGAGATCCGAGGCAAGGAACAGCACGACGCTGGCGATTTCATCGGGGCGCCCCAGCCGTCCCATCGGAATTGCTTCCTTCATTCGATCCGCAAACCCCGGCTGCAACAGCGCCGGCGCCAGCAAGGGCGTGTCGATCGCACCGGGACAAACGCAGTTGGCGCGAATTCCGTACGGCGCGTATTCGATCGCAACGGCCCGCGTCAGATTTATCACGCCGGCCTTCGCCGCGTTGTACCCTGCAATTCCGAAGTCTGCACGCAATCCGGAAATCGATGCCGTGGTGACGATCGCGCCGCTTCCCTGCGCGCGCATGACCGGCAGCACCCGCTTGATTGCGCGGAACACCGCTGTCAGTCCCACTTCGATCGTATAATTCCAGACGTCATCATCGACGTCCGCCGTTCGCCCGGCAGCCTGTGTGCTGGTCGTCGCCGGTAGGCCAAACGCGTTGTTGTGCAACAGATCGATTCGCCCGAATGCCGCTGTCGTCCGCGTAACCATCATGTCGATGTCGCCGGTGCGGGTAATGTCCGCGACAATCGCAATCGCCTTGCCGCCCGTTGCCGCGATCTCTGCGACAACCTTGTTCGCATTCTCCGCATTGATGTCGGTGACGGCGACCGCACCGCCCAGCCGCGCGAATCCGATCGCGGTTGCGCGCCCGATCCCGGAACCGGCGCCTGTTACCAATGCCGCCTTGCCGTTGAATTGCATCGCGATCTCCTTCGATCGAAAACGAGAACTTTCCTATCCGACCGTCCGTAGCAAGCGCGCGCCGGATTGTAAAACGCGCTAACCGCATCGAGCGAAAATGCGCTAGTCTCCGCGCCGAGTAGATACGCATCGTCGCGCATCGAAATATTTGGGGAGACACCAATGAGACTCAAAGGAAAAGTTGCGCTAATCACTGGCGGTGGCTCTGGGATGGGCCGCGCGGCATCGTTGCTGTTCGCGCGTGAAGGCGCAAAAGTCGCGGCCATCGACATAACCGAGGCCTCCGCTGCCGAAACCGCTCGGATGATCAAAGCCGCCGGCGGCGAGGCGATCTCTCTGCGCGCCGACGTGTCCGACTCGGAAGGTGCACGCGCGATGGTCGAAGAAACCGTCCGCGCGTTCGGCGGACTCGACGTGCTCTACAACAACGCGGGAATCGAGGGCGAGTCGGGCTTCATCGCGCAGCTCAGCGAGGATGCGTTCGACCGCGTGATCGCCATCAATCTGCGTGGCGTATGGCTCGGCATGAAGTACGCACTGCCGCGAATCGTCGAGCGCGGCGGCGGCGCGATCATCAACACTGCGTCGGTCGCGGGAATCGTCGGAATAAAAGGCGCGTCCGCATACTGCGCGGCCAAAGCCGGCGTGATTGCGATGACCCGCGTCGCGGCGCTCGAGTACGGCCGCTACAACGTTCGCGTCAACTGCATCTGCCCCGGAGTGATCCAAACACCGATGGTCGATCGGATCGCCGGACCCGGCGGAGTGAAACCCAGGTTCATAGAGCGCAGCTCAGTGTTCAACCGCGTCGGCAACGCCGACGAAATCGCGCACACCGCGCTATTCCTCGCCAGCGACGAAGCTCCGTTCGCCACCGGAGCGCCTTTCATCATCGACGGCGGCTGGGTCGCGAGCTGAACTAGCGTCATGGCACGGCTCACAGGCAAAGTTGCAATCGTAACCGGCGCCGCCCAGGGCATCGGGCGCGCGATCGCGTCGCGCCTCGCGGACGAAGGCGCAAAGGTCGCGCTCGCAGACATTCAGTTCGATTCCGCCGAACGCGCAGCCGCGGAAATTCGCGATGGCGGCTCGGTCGCGATTGCGGTCGCGCTCGACGTCACCAGCCTCGACCAGGCAGTCGCGGCCGCCGATCGCGTCGAGCGCGAACTCGGACCCATCGACATCCTGGTAAACAACGCCGGATGGGACATTCTGATGCCGTTCGTCGAGTCCAACCCGGAATTCTGGGACAAGGTGATCGCGATCAACTATCGCGGCTTGCTCAACTGCTGCAAGGCAGTAGCGCCACGAATGCAATCCCGCGGTGCAGGCAAAATCGTCTCGATCTCTTCCGACGCCGCCCGCGTCGGCTCCAGCGGCGAAGCGGTTTACGCCGGATGCAAAGCCGCGATCATCGCCTTCTCGAAAACCCTCGCGCGCGAACTCGCCGCCAACCACATCAACGTCAACGTCGTATGCCCCGGCCCTACCGACACTGCGCTACTCAAGACTGCGATGGCCGGGCGCGAGAAAGTTCTGGAGGCGATGGCCCGTGGCATCCCATTTCGCCGCCTCGGGCAGCCTGAAGATTTGGCGGGCGCCGTCGCATTCTTTGCCAGCTCCGATTCTGACTTTGTCACCGGCCAGGTGCTGAGCGTGAGCGGCGGTCTGACCATGGCTGGTTGACCGCAGGTCGCGCCGATGATATCTGAACTATCGTTCAGAACATCAAACAGGACGAGAACAATCGAATGAGCAACCCTGCTGCGACGACTGATATTCACTTCGCCAGTCCCGACGGACTGCCCGCCGATTACAAGGATCTCCTCATCCGGATGCTTTCGATCCAGTCGCGCATCGAATCGGAATACATGCTCGCGCCGGAGCGCACGCTCATCAAACCGCTCGCGTTGGCTCCCACAGCCGAGGATAAGGCCGAGTACGCTGCGTTCTGGTCGGACGAAGTTCGCCACGCGAGTTACTGGATGCAGCTGCTCGAAGGCCTCGGCGTCAAGGTCGACGAGAAGTTCATGGCGACTCCGATGCCCATCTACATTTTCGAGATGCGCGACCAGGCCGAGGATTGGCTCGAGTATGGACTCTTCAGCTTCTTCGCCGACCGGCAAGGCGCTTACATGGGATACGAATGGGTCGGATGCAGCTACGAGCCGCTCGCGCGAATCGCGGAGCGCGTGCACCAGGAGGAAGTGGGCCACGCCGCGCTGGGCTATCGGTTCATTCGCAGGTATCTGCGGCGTGAAGGAGATCGCGGCCGGGAATTGTTGCTGAAGCATCTTGCGAAGTGGTACCCCGCGGGACTCGATATGTTTGGAAAATCCGGATCCAAGCGGCAGTTCGACTATGTACGCTGGGGCTTGCGGCGCCGCAGCAACGAACAGATGCGCGATGAGTTCACCGAAGAGGTCAACAATCTGCTGACCAAGCTCGAAATTCCGATCCCCGACCCCGCGGCCGGCCGTCGCTTCAGCTAGGTGATGCGTTGAAGAAATCGAATCTCGAGGAAGCGCCCAAGCGCGTCGCGCGGATCAAGCCGGCCTCGCGCGCGATGGCGCCCGACGAGCGTTACGATGCAAACATCGATCAAATTCTGCGCGCTGCAGCCGCTGTCTTCGCCGAAAAAAGTTTCGGCCTCGCCTCGATTCGCGACATCGCTGCGCGCGCGCGAATTTCCTTCCCCCGCATCTACTACTACCTCCGCAACAAGGAGGAGTTGCTCTACCTCATCTCGCGGCGTGCGTTCGAGCAGCTGGTCTCGCTGGCCGAGTCGCGGATGTCATCGACCGACGATCCCGAGGAGCGTCTGCGCCTCTTCATCCGCAGTCATCTCGAATACCACATGAACAATCTTGCCGAGATGAAAGTGCTGGTGCGCGAAGCCGATTCGCTCACGGGCCGTTACGCCGCCGATATTACGCGTCTCAAGCGTGAGTACTCGCGCATCTGCCGTCGTTTGCTCGAAGCTTATGCCGCGCATCGCAGCAAGACTCTCGATCGCGAGCAGGCCCGCATCCTTACCTCGCTGCTCTTTGGCGCGATGAACTGGTTTTATACATGGTACGATCCGGCGCGCGACTACGAACAGCGCAGCCGCATAATGGACGAATGTTTTCGCATGATCGCCGGGACTCTTTCCGTTCGCTAAGCCGCCGGCTGGCGGCGCGACGACGATGCTTGAAGGATGTACGCCATTCCCCGCCGAATTTGCCGAGCGATACGTTCGTGCGGGAATCTGGCAGCGCGAAACAATTCCGCACGCGGTCGCTCTGAGTGCGGGCCAGTGGGCCGATTCAGTCGCGGTCGCCGATTCGTCTCGCAGTCTCGACTATTCGCAACTCCTCGCTGAAGCGGGAAGCCTCGCCAACCTACTCTCCCGCAATGGGATCGCACGCAACGATCGCGTCATCATCCAGCTTCCCAACTGTGTCGAGTTCGCGACGCTGACGCTTGCGTGTCTCGAAATTGGCGCGATTCCCGTCATGGCGCTGCCGGCCTTTCGCCTGGCCGAGGTCGAATACCTCGTATCGTTCTCGGACGCGAAGGCGATCGCTGTCGCGCCGGAGCATCGCGGTTTCGATCACGCGGCGCTCGCGCGCGGACTGAAGTCGCGGCTTCCGGCTTTGAAGTCCATCTTTTCGACTCGGCCCGCCGACGGCTGCATCTCTATCGTTGAGCCGCACGATTCGTCGCGCGCCATCGGATCTTCAGATGGCGACCCATTCGACGTAGCCTTATTCCTCTTGTCTGGCGGCACGACAGGAATGCCCAAGCTGATTCCGCGCACTCACGCGGACTATCTGTACAATGCGCGCGCTTCCGCAGTCGCATGCGGTCTCACTTCCGAATCGCGCATTCTGCTTGCGCTTCCCGCCGAGCACAATTTTCCCCTTGCATGTCCCGGCTTGCTCGGCGCCTTGCTTACCGGCGCGCGCGCGTTCTTCAGCCAGTCAACCAGGGCGATTGACCTTGCGAATATCATCGAACAAGAACGGATTACCCATCTGCCATGCGTTCCCGCGCTCGCAATCGGGTTACTCGATCTTCCAGAATCCTCTCGCACCAGTCTCGCGTCTCTACGCGTGATTACGGTTGGCGGGCAACGGCTCCAGGAGCCCACTGCGCGCGCTCTAAAGCGCGCCTTCCCGCATATTGTCGTGCAGCAAGTGCTCGGGATGGCCGAAGGGCTGTTGTGCTACACGCGTCTCGACGAGCGCGAAGAAGTCGCATTCACGACCCAAGGTAGCCCGCTCTCGCCAGCCGACGAAATCCGGATCGTAGCTCCCGACGGTGTCGAAACCGCGGCCGGCGCCGTCGGCGAATTGTGGTGCCGGGGTCCGTACACGATTCGCGGCTACTTCCGCGCGCCTGAGCGCAATCGGGAAGCGTTCACCGCCGATGGTTTCTATCGCACCGGCGACCTTGTGCGGCTCGATCTATCCGGGAATCTCGTCGTCGAGGGAAGAATCAAGGACCTCATCAACCGCGGCGGCGAAAAGATTAACGCCGAGGAAATCGAAGCGCACCTGATCGCGCATCCCGCCGTCAGCGCCGCCGCCGTGGTGGCGATGCCCGACGCCATCCTCGGCGAGAAGGCCTGCGCCTACGTAGCTCTGCGAGATGAAGAGACCCTGGCGCTTTCCGCGATGCGCGAGTTTCTCGCCGCTCGAGGTGTTGCTCAATTTAAATGGCCCGAAAGAATCGAAGTTGTCGCCGAATTGCCGCTCACCAACGTCGGCAAGATCAGAAAGTCAGAACTGCGCCGCGACATCGCGGACAAACTCGCCGCGGAAGCTACTTCGATGGCTTCCGGAGCCGCTGCGCCACAAGGAAATTGACCATGGACGTTGAAAAAGGAACCCGCCAGCTCAAAGGCTTGATCGAAAAACTCGAGCGCAACAATCGCACGCTTCGATCGCACCCGACCATCGAGAAGATCGAGCGAGGCGAGCTGTCGCAGGCGCAGCTTCGCCATTGGGCGACGCAGCTTTTCATCGGCAACAAGGCGCACAACGCCAATATCCTCGGCCTCATCTACGCGAAGTGCGACGATTTCCCCGCGCGCAAGGCGATCGTTGAAAATCTGATCGAGGAGGAGCTGGGGCGCGTGTCCGGCGCCAATCGATCACATCCCGAACTCTACCTCGAGTTCGGCGAAGCGATCGGAATCCCGCGCGCTGAACTGCTCAGCGCGGGCATGACCCCCGACGCGACCGCGATGGTTCACTGGATGTACTGGCTGGCTGAATCGAAGCCGTGGTACGTCACGCTGGCCGGCATCAGTCTCGGCTCCGAGCTCTTCAACCCCGACGCTTACGTCCGCGTGATCGACGGACTCAGCCGCCATTACAAGCTCTCCGACGATGCGCTGCTGTTCTTCAGCGTCCACGTCAAGGTCGACAAGGATCACGGCGACTCGAGCGCCGGCTCGATCTTCCGCGCAATACCGGAGAGCGCCGCGGCCGAGACGCTATGGGCGGTCGAGACTCATATCGAGTTGATGCGCCGCCTGTGGTCCGACATCAATCCGCCGCTCGCCTGATCCCGGCTACGGACGCCGCATGTCCTGGAGGATCTCTTTCAACACGCCGCGATCGTGATCGTTCTTCACCGGCATGTCGAACATGAGCCGGTTCACGCCGGCAAAACGCTTCTTGATCACTCCTGCAATCTGATCGTAGGTGCCGACGGCGGCGAACGCGTGCACCATCTCCTCGGTCACCAGCTTCGCCATCTCGGGCCATTTCTGTTGCACCGACATTTTGTGCAACTGGTCGGCCGTATCGCCCCATCCGTCGATTTCAAAACTCGAGCGGTACGATCGCGTCGAACCGTAGAACGCGATGGTCGACTTCATATTGCTGACGGAGCGCGCCAGCGAGTCCTGATCCTTGCCGGAACATAGAAAGCCGCCGCCGCCAATCTGAAAATCGCTCCATTCCGCGGCGGGCCGGTCCGACTTGTCGAATCCCTTTTTCAGATTCGGGAATGCGATCTGATCGAGATATTTCCGCGTGACGATCCCATGCAGACGCACGCCGTCGCAGACTTCGCCCGCGACTTGCAGCATCCGTTCCTGCACCGCGGCGATCAGCACTGGAATATGCGGAGTCGACACCGGCGGAGGCGCGAAGTTCGGCGTCATCAGCGAAAGATTGTAGTGCTCACTCTGATAGTTGAACGGCTCTTTGGTCTGCCAGGTCCGCCAACACGCGCGCATTGCGCCGACATAGTCCTTCATCCGCTGCGCGGGCTTCGACCACGGCATCCCGAAGCGCCGCGTCACGTGACCTTTGACTTGCGTTCCGAGCCCGAGGTTGAGCCGCCCGCCGCTCATGCGCTGCAAGTCCCACGCAGTGTATGCGGTTGCGACCGGACTCTTCGTGTATGCGAGTGCGATTCCGGTTGCGAGTTCGATCTTCGACGGTTCCTGCGCGGCAATCGCCAGCTGCAGATAAGGATCGTGCTGAGTTTCGACGGCGAGGATCGTGTCGTAGCCGAGCTCCTCGGCGTCGCGCACCTGATCGCGAATCCCGCTCCACGTCGGCTCGGGCCGCTTGGTGCCGTCCTGCATGTCGGGCGTGTAGGCCATTCCGAGATGAAGGCCGCGTTCAATTTTTATTTTTGCCATGCAAGTTTTATCGCGTCATGGCGCCCGCGCTGTCAAGGCGAGCGTCCGCTAACTGATCGCGATTCCAGGTGCGGGAAATTTTCGGCACATCTCCGTCACTGCCGCCGCGATGCGCTTGAGCGCCGCCTCGTCGCCCGCGTGCGTGATCGCTTCATCCATGAATTTCCCGATCTGCCGCATCTCCGCGTCGCCCATGCCGCGCGAAGTTACCGCGGGCGTGCCGAGCCGGAGACCGCTCGGACTGAACGGCTTGCGCGGATCGTACGGGACCGTGTTGTAGTTGCAGACGATTCCGGCCGCGTCGAGCGCCTTGGCGCCTTTTTTGCCGATCACTTTCTTGTTGGTCAAATCAACCACGATCAGATGGTTGTCGGTGCCGCCCGAAATGAGGTTGAAGCCGCGTGCGAGCAGCTCGTCGGCGAGCGTCTTCGCGTTGCTCACAACTTTTTTGGCGTACTCTTTGAATTCCGGCGTCGACGCTTCCTTCAGCGCGACCGCGATCGCCGCCGTCGTGTGATTGTGCGGACCGCCTTGCAGCCCGGGAAAGACCGCCTTGTCGATCGCTTCGGCGTATTCGTTGCGGCACATGATCATTGCGCCGCGCGGGCCACGCAGCGTCTTGTGCGTAGTCGTCATGATCACGTCGGCATACGGCACCGGACTCGGATGAACGCCGCCAACGATTAGTCCCGCGATATGTGAAATGTCGGCGAGCATCAACGCGCCGACTTCCTTCGCGATCTCGCCGAAACTCTTGAAGTCCCACAGCCGCGGATATGCCGTGCCGCCGGTCACGATTATTTTCGGCCGCTCCTTGCGCGCCATCGCGCGCACCTGGTCGAAATCCACGACGTGACTCTCGCGGTCCACGATGTACTGCGCCGAGCGCCAGAATGTGCCCGTGATGCTCACCGGCCATCCGTGCGACAGATGTCCGCCATGCGGAAGCGCGAGGCCCATGATCGTGTCGCCCGGCTTGAGCAGCGCGAAATACACGGCGACATTGGCGGGCGAGCCCGAATATGGCTGAACGTTGGCGTGCTCGACATTGAACAGCGCCTTGGCGCGGTCCACTGCCAGTGTCTCTATCTGATCGACGTTGCGCTGCCCCTCGTAGTAGCGGCGTCCGGGGTACCCTTCGGAATATTTGTTGGTGAGGATAGAGCCGGTCGCTTCGAGCACCGCCTTGGAAACGTAATTCTCCGACGCGATCAGCCGGACCGAGTCGATCTCGTACCGCTCCTCGGCCCTGATGAGCTCGTAAATATCGGGGTCAGTTCGCTTGAGTTCGTCCACACCGCACCTCCTATGCCGTCATCGAAAGAGCCTATAGTCGCGAACGCAGCGAGGCAAAACGGTCAGAGATATCTTAGCTTCGTTCCGTAATATTTTTTTTTCGGGAAGCGCGGTATTTGGCCGATAGCAGGTGACGGGTGCCTGGTTGGGCGTGCTGCGGATGGTGTCCATTGGTGATCATTTAGCACGCGGGTGGCGGCGCGGGCAGGCTGAATTTGTTCATCCTCTAAAGGTAGGTTTGCGTAAATGGGCGATGCGGCACCGATTTTTCTAGTGGTCCGCGCGAAGCGCTCTTTGTCATTCTAGAGCCCATCGGCTTCGCTCAGGGCAGGCTCCACGAAGAATCCCGGATTTGCCGACGCACCGAAACCTTGGAACATCCGGCGTTCGCGGCGGTCGATCCATGGTTGAGGGTGCGGTGGTTTGCGCCGAGAAAGATCCGGGGTTCTTCGCTGCGCTCAGAATGACACAAAAAACGAGGCGGAATCTTGATTCGCGCGAGAAAAATGCGCGCTGTATGAGGACCCTCACCTTCATCCTCTCCCTTGCAGGGAGAGGAGACAGAATTTACTGCAAATCGGGCGGGGTGACCTTGGTGAGCCAGGCGCGGTAGTTGCCCTCGTAGCCGACGGCATGCTGACGTTCGCGGACACGCCGCAGGATGCTCGCGACGCCCTCTGGCGCGAGCTTCGGTCGTGCGCTCAAGGCGCCCGCGAGCTTCTCGCCCGCTTCGGCCGCGGCTTTGCGCGCGCCCTCCGCAACCTTGAACTCTTCGCCCGACAGCCCGAGGTATGCCTCTGCCACGCGCGTTCCAATCTCCGTCCCGCTTTCGAGCGAGTCCTTGATATTGCCCTTGCCGGTCAGCACGTTGCCCGCGGCGAACACGGCGGTCGCGCCTTCCATGAGCAGGCCGATATTCTGATCGACGTAGGTATAAACCTCGCCCTTTTGTGCGATTCCGGGGATCGGTTCCGGGATGCTCCCGATCGAACTGATCGTCATCGGCGCGCGCGTCGACTCCGCCGCTTCCTGTACGATCTGCACCCGCCCATCGGCGACTTCGGTGCGGCTGAAGATCACCCCGACCATCGCATCGTTCTCCGCGATCACACCGCTCGGCGCGCGCAGCTCCTGGAACTCGAACAGAAATTTGCGCTGCGCCTTGTCGAGAATCTTCGCACGCGCCTGCCTGAGCGCGTCCGCGCGCTTGGCCGGCGCTTCCGGCGGAATATCCGACAACGGCATGTCGAGCACGCGACGGCGATAATACAGCTTGCATGGTGCGATGCCGAGGTCAGCGTACTTCAGTCCGCTCGCATTCAGCACCGGCTCGATCCCTTCGCGCTCGAGCGCGACCATATCGCCCGCGATGCCGCGCGCCTTCAACGCCGCCAGCGTCAACTCGATTTGCAGCACCTTGACCACGTCGATTGACGCAAGGCCGCCGCCCACGACGATCGCGCCCGGCGTCAGATCGTAGCGCGGTCCGTCGTAAGTTTTTTCCAGGTAGTGATTGAACCAGTAGATCAGCGCGTTCTGATAGACCAGCCCGCGATCGACAAACGCGTCCGCGCCTTCGACCGGAAACGCACGATCCCGCCATGCGCCATGCGTCAGCACGATCCCGTTGAGTCCCCAGGCAGTGCGCAACTCGTCGAAATCGAGATCGCGTCCCATCCGCGTCAGCGGCACGTATTCGATGTTCGGATGGTCGAGGCGCTGGTTGATCTTCTCGTATTCCTCCCTGCGCTGCATGACGTGCCATCGCGGCAGCCCGTCTTCGATTTTTCCGTAGGGGCGCGGGTTCTGCTCGAACACGACGACCAGCGCGCCGCGTTCCGCCAGGATCCGCGCGATCTCCGAACCGGCAGTCGCGGCTCCGATCACGGCCATCACGTGGCGCGAGGATTTATTTTCGGCATCCGTCATAAGGGTATATTTGATTATCGTCTGCGAGCGTTTCGTGCAATCCAAATCGCGTGCGATGGCGCTGTAACCGGAAGCCCCGCCGATTCGTCTTGCGCACATGAAACCCGCATGGTTTCCTTACCCGTTGTGATGCGCATCGGACGGATTGTGTTTCGTCAATTTCGAATACTCGCGATCGTCTCTTCGATATTGCTCGTCGCGGGATGCTATTACGCGCCCTACTTTGCCAACCGCGCCGCGGGCGGCGGCACCGACGCTGCCGAGGGCGAGCAGCATGATCTGCCCTATGACGTGAATGATTCGTTCCTCCTGACCCAGGACGTGCTCCGCGGCGAAGGCGTACTGTTCGAGGTCAAGCCCGACGACAAACTCATCACGCTGTGGAAGGACGCGGACGTCGGCGGCGGCGTGCTCGGCAGTCTGGTCGGCAAGCATCCACAATATCGCTACGAGATCGAGGTGGTGCCGAATGGACCTCACGCCTCGCGCGTCATCGTCAATGTCCGCGCCGAGGACATCGCTGATGCCGACCTCGCCAAGTACAATGCAACCACGCGCCTGAATCTGTTCGCGAAGATTGATCAGCTCGCCGCGCAATTCCCTCCGTCCGGTGGCACTCCCAAAGAAGGCGGCGTGAACTATGCGCTGCTGCCCAACGAGGATTTGAAGTCTCTTGCCAAGCGGGCCACCGGCAACGAGGACAACTGGCGCCAAATCGCGCAGGACAACGGGCTCAAATCGCCCACCGACGCCGCCAATCTGCCCAGCGTGTGGGTAAGGAACAGCTTGCTGAGCGGGCCGGATAAAGAAGGTGCCCAAAAGAACGGACCGGACGACAACTGAATCATGCTCTCGTCCACACGGAGTCCGGATTCACGAACTTATGAAGAGCCACCGCCGCGAAAACTCGATGCCCGCCCAGTGCGCCCAGGCGGGCATCAAAATCCTCTCATGTTATCGCGGGGCGTCAGTCGTTCGGGTACGATGCCTCACTGGGGTCGTATTCCGGGCTGAGTCCGGCCGGACTCACGGCGGCGACCACGGCCAGGAATTGCTCGAACGTCATCTGGAGATTGAGAAACCCGCCTTGGCAGAACACCCAGCCGTAGTAATCCAGGATTTCATCCGGGATCATCACCGGCAAACGTGGCAAGGTTGAAACAACCGGAAAAGGATGGGGCTCGCCCGGGTTGATGCTATCCCAAACCGCAGATTGGTCTGGGTCGCCGTCCGACTCGACCACGCTTACTTCCCGCAAGGGAATTACTTTACCTCTGGCAACTCGATTCATAGGGTCTCCTGCAGCCTTCTTCTACTCCCCCAAACCGCAAACCAATTCTAAACCAAGTAGCGCGCCGGTCAAGGAGCAATTTCTACATGTATTCATCTACCAATGCATTTCTAGGTCAAGGGTCCCGACCAGCACAGTTGCGTGCGACCAGCGCGTCAATCCGCTAAGTAGCTGAAAATACTATGTTTTCTGTATTTCAGGCTATCGTCCTTGGCATTGTTCAGGGTTTGACCGAGTTCCTCCCGGTCTCTAGTTCGGCTCATTTGATCCTCATTCCGTGGATTTTGCATTGGGAGGACCCCGGGCTGGCCTTCGATGTGGCTCTTCATCTTGGCACGCTATTGGCGCTGTTAGTCTTCTATTGGCGCGAATGGCTTAACATGGGGTTATCGCTGTTGCCGGGCGGCAACCCCACCGCGCGCCGCACCCTGTTCCTGTTGATAATCGCATCGATCCCCGGGGCCATCATCGGCATTCTGCTTGAGAAGCAGGCCGAGACGATCTTCCGCTCCCCGATACTAATCGCCAGCACGATGGCGACGATGGGCCTGGTTCTCTGGATCGCGGACGCCTACGGATCAAAAAAACGCAAAATGGACGACTTCTATCTTTTCGACGCCCTGCTTATCGGCTTCAGCCAGGCCCTCGCTATCATCCCCGGCGTCTCCCGCTCCGGCGCTACGATTACCACCGCCCGCTTCCTCGGAATCGAACGCGCCGACGCTGCAAATTTTTCATTCCTCATGGCGACGCCGATCATCGCCGGCGCCGGTCTGCTCGAGACGCACAAGCTCTTCCACTCGGGCCTCGGCCCGCAGCTCGGATGGGGCTTTGCGGCGTCTGCGTTCTTCGGTCTGATCGCGATCGCCGGCCTGCTGAGTTTCGTGAGAACTCACACCTACCGACCCTTCGCGCTCTATCGAATCGCGCTCGCTGTGATCGTCGTTATTATCGCTTTGGCGCAAACCTAATCGATGCGCACCAACACCACGGCAGGGTCGCTGCCCCCGACGGTCAACGAAACCGCCACGGCCCGCCGCGCGCGCGCGTTCCAGGTCGGCTTCACGCTATGCATCATCAACACGATCATCGGCGCCGGCCAGCCGGTCGTCACGCGATGGGGCGCGGTGCATCTCGATCCCCTGCTGTTCTGCACGGGCGCCGTAGTGTTCGCGACGATGTGCACGATTCCGCTGCTCCATTACAAGGGCGAGCTGAAGTTGATAGTCGACCCGCGCTACCGATGGCGGCTGATGCGCATCGCGATGGCTGGAACCGTGATGACCAGCCTCACGCTCACCTACGGCCTCACGCGCATCGGCGCCGTCGCGGGAGTGTTGTTGCTGCAAACGGAGCCGGTCTATTCGCTGATTCTCTCGATGCTGTTCGTCGGCGAGCGGCCGTCGGCGCGCCAGCTACTCGCGACCGCTACCATCCTTGTCGGCATCGGTTCGGTGTTCGCGGGCGGCGGCTCATTCTCGCCGCTATGGGCGTCGGCCATCATCTTCACGACTCCGCTTTTCTGGCAGGCGTCGCACGTGGTGGGTCTGAAGCTGATGCCGCCGTTGACGCCGGCCTCTTTGACCGGTGGCCGCTTCTTCTATGCGTCGCTGGTGTTGACCACGCTGCTGCTGGTCTTTCGCCGTGAATCTCTCGTGCAACTAACCGATCCAACGGCACTCGGCGTGATACTCGCCACCGGCTTCGTCATCTATTTTCTCGGCGCGCTCAGCTGGTTCGGCGCAATCAACCGCCTGTCACTGGCGTGGACCACCGCGCTGGTAGTGCCGGGTATCCCGATACTCTCGATTCTCTTCGCCGTGATGTTTCTAGGCGAGCGCGCAACCGCGCGAGAAGTAATCGGCATCCTGATTTCAGTAACCGGCGTGCTGGTGTTAGTCCTCGGCGCCGATCCTCATCGCAAGCACCCAGCCTCCGAAGCCGCAGAAGCAATCCACGAACCCCTGATTTGAGTTACCGCCGATGCATTTGACTCTTCAACCCGGCTGGACTTAAGTGACCCCAGACCCGACCGCATCAAACTCAACCCGAGGAATCACTAATGGCCCGAATCGTCAAACACGAAAAGAACGCACCTTACGAAGTCGCGGAAGGTACCGAGCTGCCGATTTATATCTGCGCCTGTGGACTCTCGAAGAGCAAACCGTTTTGCGACGGCTCGCACAAAAAGACGCGCGACGAAAATCCAGCCGACACTTATCTCTACGACGACATCGGCCGCGCCCGCGTCAAAAACGAGTATTAATTTTCGCGGTTCATCTCCCGCGCGATTGTTTCCGTTTCTCCCGAGCGAAGGGGTCAGGGACGTCTGTCTGGTCCCCCTTCGCGCGCGGGAAGGGGTTAGGGGTTAGATTCTTCCCGCGCAGATAACCCCGGCACGTTCGACATGAACCCCTCCGAACAGATGATGCGCGCCGATCCGGAGCCCGCCGCAACATCCTCGCGCGAAACGCTGGCGGATTCCGCGCCTCCCGACTGGCTCCAGTACATCGCCGAGCCGCGTCATGCATGGCCGATCCTGCTGATCGTCGGCGTCGCCCTTTACCTGGTAAATCTCGGCGGCTATCCGCTCTACACCAAGGGCGAACCGCGCGAGGCCGTCACCGTTTTCGACATCGTGCACGGCGGCGGAATAATTTTGCCGCAACGCGCCGGCGTCGAACTTCCTTCGAAGCCACTGCTGATGCATTGGATGGCCGCGCTGGTCTCGCTCGTCGTGGGCGGTGTGAACGAGTTCGCGGTGCGCCTGCCGTCGGCCGGCCTCGCCATCGCAGGAATCATCGTCTGCTACTTTTACGTGCGCCGTCTGTTCGACGATGTCACCGCTCTCGTCGCCGCACTCATCCTCGCGACCACGTTTCAGTATCTGCAAGCCGCGACCGGGGCGCGCGTCGACATGACGCTGACCTTCTTTATGGAGGTAGCGTTCTTCGAATTCATTTTCATGGCCGAGGGACTGACGCGCCGCCGCATGCTGCTGTACGTCGCGATCGCGCTTGCTGTTTTGACCAAGGGACCGGTCGGCCTGATTCTGCCGGGTCTCGTCGCCTTGATTTGGATCGCGCTTGAAAGGCGATGGACGCTGCTCGGCGAGATGAACCTCGTGCGAGGCGCGCTCGTCGTGCTGATTCTGGCCGGCGGATGGTACCTTGCCGCGCTCGTCGAAGGCGGTCCCGGTTTTTTCCACAAGCAGATCCTCACTGAAAACGTGCTGCGCTTCGCCGGTGGCGGCGATTTCCATGAGGGCCACATCCATCCGTTCTACTACATGGAACTCGCCTTGCTCACCGGCTTCATGCCGTGGACCATCGTACTGCCGATCGTCGGCGTCGGTGCGATGCACGCGCCGCGCCCGCTCGATTCGCGCTTCAAGTATTTCCTCGTGTGGTTCGCCGCAGTACTGATTTTCTACAACCTGCCGCAGAGCAAGCGCGGTGTGTATTTGCTCTGCATGTATCCCGCGCTCGCCACGCTGTTCGCGGTCTACATCCGCCAGGCAATCGCGCATCCGGCGCCCGCCCGCGTTCTGGTCCACTGGATCTCGCGCCTGTCCGGCTTCGCGATGCTGATGCTGGGCAGCGCCGCGCTGGTCGCACTTGCGATGCTATTCACCAGCCCCGCGAAATTCGCGGAGCTTCTGCAAGCTGCAAACGTTCGCGCAACCGCATTTCCTGACGTTCTGTTCTCAACGGTTCGCGAGCACTGGGTACTCGCACTCGCGATGCCGCTGGCGGTCGTTGTGCTCGGAGTCCGCCTGATCGTCACGCATCCGCTGGTCGAACGCATGGTGCTCGGGATCGCGTCCGCGATGGTCTTCGTCACCCTCGCGGTCAACGTCGTCGTCGTGCCGGCCATCGCCAACACCCTCTCGCT
>JBEKLS010000088.1:0-17013 GCA_050010075.1 Binatus sp. (SeqCode)
GCTTGCGAAGCGCATAAATCTTCCGCGCAACCGTATCGTTAGCTTCGGCTTCCGCGAGTTCGGCCATGCGCTCGGGACGCCCCTCATAGTGGCGCCGGTGAATGATCTCGACTGCGTCGCTCGTCCGCTTGCGCTTCTTTTGAATCTTCACAAACAATCACTCCTCGTACGTATGGAGCTTGGGCGCCTGCTCGTAAGTTCGCCTTCGCACCAGTGCCGCGTCGATAGCGGCGCTGGGAACTCGATCCTCTTTGGTCAAACCGTGCGCTAGGATTGCCGCGACTCGACCGTGAAAGAAATAGAGAATTCTATAGTTGATGTGCCGAAGCCCGACTCGCAATTCGTATATGCCGTCGCGGAGAAGATCGGTTTCCGGCCGGCGTAGCTCGTGCCCCAATTCTGAGAGCCTCTGAATTTTCACTCTGCACTTGTCCTGCGCCTTGGCCGGCAGTCCGTCGAACCACTCCAGGACCGGCACCGTGCCGTCTGCTTCACGGTAAAAGACGACTTGGGTCTTAGGCACGTTGTCTTTCTTTTAGCAGATTTCGCAAAATTGCGAAAGGCAGGGACGCAATTCCAACCGGTTTTTTTCCTCAAACGGGCATTCGAAACTACGCTCTGGAGATGCCGCGCACAAAGTCTCGCATTCGTGTTTTGTTCTCCTGAACTAAAAAACGTTTCACGTGAAACATTTTCGCCAAAAGCCCAGCAAGTAGCGCCCTTATTCGGAGATCAGTCTCCAATTCGCCGTAATTTGGCGAGGCGATTCAGCGCAAACGATCAACTGATAGTTAACGGCGTTTCGGCGAACTCCTTCTTGTCGTAATCCCAGGCGAAGGCGGCGGCGCGGGCAAATTTGCCCGCACGAATCGACATTACAATATAAACCGTGTCGGGATAGTCGGGCTCGGTCGGATCGAATGAGCATGCCTGCGCGCGGTCCGTCGCGGAAAAGTAGGCGTCGTGGTCGGGATGCGAATGGTAGACGACCCGCAGCGCCAGCTTGCGGCGATCGACTTCGTTCATCACCGCCAGGTGCTCCTTCGGCTCCATCAGGAACGCCGTGCGCGCGTCGCGCGGAAAGGCGGCCGGGTCCTTGTCGTGCATGCGGTTCTGGATGTTGGCGATCGGGCGCACGTCCTCGACCGCGTCGGCGCCGATGATGAAGCCGCAACATTCGAAGGGGAACTCGCGCTCGGCCTGTGCGACGATTGCGTCCATGCTCGCGCGGCGTATCGATGCTGCCTTCATCGCTTCTCCTTTTTTCCAGTGACGCGTTCCGCAGCTCGCACGAGCCGCGTGAGCATCCGATTCGTTTCAGCGTCGAGGCCGAAGCCGTCGGCCAGCTCGACGATCCTGCCGTTCAGCGCGCCGATTTCAGTGCGTCCGCGGACGTGAAGATCGTGCAGCATCGTCGGCCGGTGATTGAACGTCGGCGGGATCAACTGCTCGTAGAAGACCTTTCGATATTCAGCCGCGTTTGAAAAGGGCAGGGCGACTTCGAGCGCGCGCGCAACCGCGAACGCCTCCCCGATTGCGCTATCCATGATTGGTCTGAGGTCCGGATCCTCGGCGAGCGCTCCGTAATGCTGCTGCAAAAGCGCGCCGAGCGGATTCAGCGCGACGTTGTACAGAATCTTGCTCCACAGCACGGGCATGATGTCGTCGACGCCGACAGCCGGAACGCCCGCGGCGTCGAGCATCGCGGCGATTGCGTGTGCGCGTGTGGCGAGCGCCGGGGCGTCGTCGCGATGCAACGCGGGCGCCGGTCCGATTGCGACCGGCTGCGCAAAAACCGTCACGTGCGCGTGGCCCGTCGAGGGCATCTCCGCGCCGAAGATTACGCGCGCGCCCAAAACGCGCCGCCGTCCGAAGACTTCGCTCAGCGCCTCGATATTGCCGAGCCCATTTTGCATCGAGACGATCACGCCGGCGCCGGTCAAATGATTGGCGAGCGCCGCCGCGATCGATTCGGTGTCGTAACTCTTCACCGCGCAGAGGATCAGCCCGAACTCTACGGTGAGCTGCGCCGGATCGAGAGCGAGCTTGATGCCGGTGATGGTTCGATTGCCGAGCAGCCCCGAAATTCTTAACCCGTCGCGCCCAATCGCGTCGAGATGCGCGCGCCGCCCGAGCAGCGTGACCTCGTGCCCCACGTCGTGCAGCAGCCCGCCGAGAATCGAGCCGATCGCGCCCGCGCCCGCAATCAGAATGGGAGTATTGGTCATCGTGTCGAAGTTATCGGTCGCCGAATCGGCAGACAACGCCGCGCTTGCGGCCGGGCTTCGGCGCGCAGTAGGAAGTAGGCATGGAACGGACTGCGATCAGGCTGGGCGGCGTCGAGATTGGATCGTCGGTGATGAACGCGTCGGGCGCGCGCTCGGCGGAACGCGGCGAGATCTACGAACTGTCGGCGGTGCATGGCGGCGCGATCGTGTTCAAGTCGTGCAACACCGGCGGGCTCGAGGCGCCCGACAACCTGAAGAATCGCGGCGTCGAGCACTTCGCGGCGATTGCCCGTGAGCTTGCGCCTCGCGGCAAGAGAGTTATCGGCAGCGTAGCCGGCGCCAGCGAAGAGGAATTCGTTGCCGTCGCGCGCATCCTCGATCGCGCCGGCGTCAGCATCGTCGAGCTGAACCTCGCCGATGACTACGTCGCAAATTCGGTGGCGCCGTTCGCGTCGTTCGAGCGGCTGAAATCGCTGCTCGGCAGGGTTCGCGGCGAAACCGGCTGCGTGCTCGCGGCGAAGGTGCCGCCGCGCACGCCGTTCGAGCCGCGCGCAATCGCCGACCTGTTCAAGTCGATGCGCATCGCGATCGCCGTGTGTGCCAACGATTTACCCAGGGAGATATCGGTTGACCTCGCGAACGGAACGGTCGATGGCGCATCGCGAACGCTGTCGCAGGCGCACGCGTTTTTCAAGGAGAGCGAAAATCTGCTCGACGTGGTGGCGGTCGGCGGAATCAACACGGGCGGCGACGCGTACCTCGCGCATCTAACCGGCGCCAGGGCGGTGCAGGTAGGATCGGCGCTGATGAAGGAAGGTGCGGGCGCGCTCGGTCGAATCGATCGTGAGCTGGACACGCAACTTGCTGAGTATGGCCACAATTCGGTCTCTGAAATCGTGGGCAAGGTGCGGTTCACGCGATGAGTTCCCGCGCGCCGGCCGAGGCGGCTTGCTCCGCTTCTCGCGGCTCTGATAGTTTCGGCTGTCTGGCGCGCGCACGGCGCGCGTTCGTACTTCAGGTTCTGCGCCTAACGTCCCCGTCGTCTAGCTCGGCCTAGGACACCGGCCTTTCACGTCGGTAACACGGGTTCAAATCCCGTCGGGGACGCTCAGCTTTTCCTCGTGGAGTATTTGCTTGAGTGTTTTGAGGCGAAGCCGCGCGCGGGCTCGATCGCGCGGTCTCGCTCGCTTCTCTCAGGGAGGAAGATGAGAAAGCCGCAAGTGTCGAACCGATCTTCGAAATCCAGGCCGAAAGAGCGTCTACTGATGATACGGACCTAAACGGATGCAAGGCGTTTCAGGCTGTCGGATTCGCCGATTACGACCAGAAGATCGTCGGCCTCGATTCGTGTTTCGGGACCAGGAATCATTTCGAGCCGTTGGTCGTTGCGCTTCATCGCCACGATTCGAAGCCGCGGATTCTCCCGTTCCACCGCCGAGACTGTCTTTCCGGCCGCTGGGCTTTCCCGCGAGATCCTGATCTCCTCCAGATCGACCTCGGACTCGCGGCCCGGAACCGAGAGTTGCAGAAAATCTACGACTGAAGGACGCAGTATGCTCGCCGCGATTCTCATCCCGGCCCATTGATAAGCTGCTACCACCTGATCAGCGCCCGCCAACTTGAGCCGCCGCAATCCAGCATCCGTGTCACCGCGGGCGTAGATTAGAATCTTCGGGTTTTTCTCGCGAGCCGAGAGCGTGATGTACACGTTATCGGCGTCCGATCCGGTTGCGACGATTATGGCGCGGGCCGTTGTGACGCCCGCGTCCTCGAGCACCGAGTCTTCCAACGCCGAACCCAGAACGTGTAACGCGCCAACGGCTTCAAGGTCTGCCTGCCTTGCGGGATCTATCTCGATCACTACCATCGGCACCGTGTTCCGAACCAGTTCTTCGACTACCGCACGGCCGAAGCGCCCGTAGCCGCATACGATGACGTGTTCCTGGAGATTGTGAATTTTGCGACTCATTGCGGTCTTCCCGAGAAACTCTCTAAGGCGCCCCTCAACTACCAGTTCGCCAATCACCGTGAACAGGTAAATCGCGCTGCCGACACCAGTCACTATCAGCCCAATTGTAAAAAGACGACCGGCCGGGCTGAGCGGCTTTACCTCCTGGAAGCCCACAGTCGAGATGGTGATGACGGACATGTAGAAGGCATCGAGGACCGACATGTGCTCGATTAGGATGTAGCCGGCCGCACCGATCACAGTCATGAGCGCGACCAGCGAGACTGCTAGCGCAAATCTGCGGGTTGGGCTCATCCCGTTGGACGCGCGGAGATCCTAGTGCACATACGCAGCAAAGCAGACAATTCGCTCGAAGAATTGCACGACAGTCTGCAAATGGAAACGCTGAGGAAGTTCTGCGAGTACGTCATCGTTATCCAACACATTATAAGTGCTTCCTTTGGAGCCACTTGCGGACGATGCTGACTCCCTTCGTCACACGTCTGCTATCGGATAGTTGATTTCCTGCTAAATCGCTCTCGCAAGCGTCTGGCATGGCTGATGCTCTGTGCTTCCGGGACCGTTCAAAATTCAGTTTCCGAAGTAAAGAAGTAGATGTCGTTGGACGGTATCCGATCGGTTGGCGACAGCGATTGAATAGAGGGTTAGACATGAGTGCAATTTTTTCCAGGATACTGTGCCCGATCGACTTCGAGCGAGACTCGATGGACGCGCTCGAGCTCGCCTGCGCGATGGCGAAGCAAAACTCCGCCAGGATTTATCTCTTGACCGTAATCGGCGTCCCGCCTGCCGGCGCCAGCGCGCTGCCACCCGTGCCTATCTTCCCCAATCCTGAATTTGAAGCAGAGACTCGCCGCCGGCTGGAACAGCTTGCGCAAGATGGACTGGCGGCAATCCCGTGTGAGACTTTCGTCGCGAGTGGAAACGCGGCGCCCGAGATTCTCAAACTCGCCACCGAACGGCACATCGACCTAATCGTAGTGGGCACGCATGGCCGCACCGGCGTGAAGCATTTCCTGCTTGGCAGTGTTGCGGACGCGTCGTTCGTAAATCACCCGTTCCCGTCCTGACGGTTCATCCCAAGGCCTCCGCGTGAGCAAGGCGATGTGGGCAGCTTTCGGGTCCGGGCGCGGTCGCGTACTCGCATCCTTCCGGCGAGCGGGCTGACTTTCATCGGATTAGTCGGGAGTCCATTTCCAGTTCGTGATCGCGGGCATGTCTTCGAGATGTTCGACGATATATTTGCGATGCGCGTCGAGAGCCGCCTCAGTCATCTTGATCAGTTCGCGGGCGCGATCCTGGTAACGAGGCGCGCGGCGTAACCCTTCGATGCAGAGGTGATAGCGGCTCGCCTGGTTCAGCACCAACATATCGAAAGGCGTGGTCGTGGTCCCTTCCTCGACGTAACCGCGCACGTGGAAGCGATCGGGATTGGGCCGTCCGTGCAGCAACTGATGAACCTCGCCCGGGTAGCCGTGAAACGCGAAGATTACGTCCTTGTCGCGCGTGAACAGCTCGAGAAAATAGTCCTCGCTCATGCCGTGCGGATGGCGGTCGGGCGGAAACAACGTCATGAGATCGACGACGTTGACGACTCGAATTTTCATTTCGGGGATGTACTTGCGAAACAGCCACGCCGCCGCGATCGCCTCTTCGGTCATCACGTCGCCGGCGCATGCGAGCACGAGGTCGGGATCGTTGTCATCGTCATTGCCGGCCCATCGCCAGACCGACGCGCCGCGCGAACAATGCTCGCGGGCGGCGTCGATGTCGAGCCACACCGGATGTTGCTGCTTGTCGATCACGATCAAATTGATGTAGTCGCGGCTCCGCAGGCAATGATCGGCTACTGACAGCAGGCAGTTCGCGTCGGGCGGCAGGTAGATTCGCGACACGATACCGCGCTTGGTCAGTAGAGTGTCGATAAATCCCGGACCCTGATGACTGAAGCCGTTGTGATCGTTGCGCCAACAGGTCGAGGTGAGCAGGTAGTTGAGCGACGGCACCGGATGCCGCCACGGCAATTCGGTCTTGCAGGTCTGCAGCCACTTCGCGTGCTGCGCCGCCATCGAATCGACGATCATCGCGAACGCCTCGTAGGACGCGAACATGCCGTGGCGCCCAGTCAGCGTGTAGCCCTCGAGCCATCCCTGGTGACAGTGCTCGCTCAGCACTTCCATCACGCGCCCGCCGGGCGAGACGTGGTCGTCGTAGCTCTCGACGCGGCTCACGAGGCAGCGGTTCTCGACGTCGAACACGTCGCCGAGGCGATTGGAGTTGGTCTCGTCGGGGCAGAACAAACGAAAGTTCTGCTGTTTGGAATTGCGGGCGAAGATATCGCGCATCATCTTGCCGAAGGGCCGCGTTGATTCGACCTTGACGCTGCCCGGCTGTTTCAGCGGCACCGCGTATTCGGTGAATGACGGGATATCGAGCGCGATTGTCAGAATCCCGCCGTTGGCGTGAGGATTCGCGCCCATCCGGCGAGGTCCCTTCGGCGCCATCGCCTTGATCTCTGGTTTCAGGCTTCCGCGTTCGTCGAACAACTCGTCAGGCCGGTAGCTGCGCATCCATTGTTCGAGCAATTTTAAATGTTCGGGATTTTCTTTCACTTCCGCCAGCGGCACCTGATGCGCGCGGAACGTGCCTTCGATCTGCACGCCGTCGACGACTTTAGGCCCGGTCCATCCCTTGAGCGTTCGCAGCACAATCATCGGCCAGGTCGGCCGCTTCCGGAGCCCATTTGCGCGCGCGTCGTTCTGAATCGCGCGAATCGACGCGTAGCACTTGTCGAGCGTCGCGGCGAACTCGCGATGCATCCGCATCGGGTCGTCGCCCTCGACAAAATGGACCTCGTAACCGTGGCCTCTCAGCAGGAGCACCAGGTCTTCGTCGTCATCGCGGCCGAATACAGTAGGGCCTGAAATTTTGTAGCCGTTCAGATGGAGGATAGGCAGCACCGCGCCGTCGCGTGCCGCGTTCAGAAATTTTACGCCTTTCCATCCCCCTTCGAGCGGACCGGTTTCCGCCTCGCCGTCACCGATCACGCACGCTACGATCAGATCGGGATTGTCAAACGCGGCGCCGAACGCGTGGACGAGCGAGTAGCCGAGTTCGCCGCCTTCGTTGATCGAACCCGGCACGTGAGGACCGGCATGACTCGGCACTCCGCCCGGCGACGAGAACTGTCGAAACAGCAAACGCATCCCCTCGGCGTCCTCGGAAATGAGCGGATAAATCTCCGAGTACGTTCCCTCGAGGTAAGTATGCGACATGACCGACGGACCGCCGTGGCCGGGGCCGGAAATGTAGATGAGGTTGGCGTCGTGCTCGCGAATCAGCCGGTTGAGGTGCACGTAAACGAAATTCTGACCCGGCGAAGTCCCCCAATGGCCAAGCAGGCGCGGCTTGATGTGCTCGGGGCGCAGCGGTTCGCGCAGCAGCGGATTCGCCATCAGGTAGATCTGGCCGACGGTAAGGTAGTTGGACGCTCGCCAGTAGGCGTCGATGAGATCGAGTTCTAAATCTGAGAGTGGTTCCGGCATGGAAAGGAAACCTCGAATTGCGATGTTTCAACAATTCTCGCGCTGTACGCGGTTTGTTGGTAGAGGCAGCTTTGAATGCGCTGTCAATACACTACTCCTTGAGTTCTTCAGGAGACGTCCAAACATGGCGCGATGACTCGTCGATGTTCCCTTCACCTGGACGACTCCGCTCGTTCAGCTTCTTCTGGCAGTCAATGCAATACGCCGGGTGCGCCATTTGCCCGTGCTCGATGATGACGGTCAGCTCCTTGTCGGAGTTTGCAAGTCGCCTGCCATTAGCTTTGAGACCTGCAGGAACAACTGCTCCCATTGAAGGATGCCGTTTCGCTCCATCAATCTTTCCGAGCTGGTGCGATCGGATACAGATCGCCACTCGTCTGCTGTCCAATTCGCAATTGCGCGTGGTGAATCCGGATCGCGAGCAATGGCACGGCATTGGCTAATGTCCTGAGGGCAACCTGAAAACGAAGGAGCACTTTATGGAACAGAAATTCCGCAGAATCCTATGTCCGGTGGATTTCGACGATAACTCGATGCTGGCGCTGGATACCGCCGCGAACCTCGCGCGCGACAGCAACGGCACCGTTTTCATCCTGCACGTCGTTCCGATCATCGTCGAGCCGACGGGGATGCCTGTTTACGTGGACTTGTACAAAGGGCAGGAGGAGACTGCTCGCGCCAGGCTGCTCGAGATCGCGCACAGGCGGCTCGGCGGGCTCAAGTTCGAAGTCCTCACTCATACCGGCGAGCCGGCGGGCACCATCCTCAATGTTGAAAAGAGAATCAAGGCCGACATCGTCGTGATGGCGACGCACGGACGCCGAGGGTTCAAGCGCTTCTTCCTCGGGAGCATCGCCGAACTCGTGCTGCGCGAATCCGTTTGCCCAGTGCTAACCGTGCGCTGCACGGTCACTCAAAACGACCAGGTCGGGACCTGGATGACGAAAAATCCCGTCACTGCGACTCCGCACGAGAAGCTCGACTCGATCGCAGCCAAGATGCACGCGGGTCTCTTTCGATCCGTGCCGGTCGTGAGCGACGGCGCGCCGATCGGAATCGTGACCGACCGCGACATCCGCCAGCGCAACGGCTGTCTCGATCAAACCGAGGCATCCAGGGCGATGAGCGAACAACTGGTAACCGTGACGCCGAAGACCGACATCCGCGAAGCTGCGCGCTTGTTGCGCGAGCGGAAGATCGGAGCGCTGCCGGTGGTCGAAGACGGCAAACTCGCCGGCGTGATAACGACTACCGACTTGCTCGAAGCACTCACCGCACAGTGAGCGCCGCCCATGATAGTAGCGCACGAAACACCCGGGATTGAGAGACGACCGGATCGCGGCTTGGCGCCGCTGGTAGAGGCGATGATGCGGCCGGAGTTCTACCCGGATTCGCCCGCGCGCGTCGAGTTCAAGCAGACGCACATTTCCTGGGTCTTTCTCGCCGGCGATTTCGTTTACAAGGTGAAGAAACCGGTGCGATTCCCGTTTCTCGACTACTCGGAACTCGCTCGCCGATACCACTACTGCCGCGAGGAGGTACGTCTCAACGCGCGTCTCTCGCCGCGGGTGTATCTCGGAGTATTCGCGATTCTCAAGCATGGGGAATCTTTCGTCTTTGGACCCGAGGTGCGCGCCGAGCATCCGGAAGCCGTCGAGTACGCGGTCAAAATGCGCCATCTGCCTGAGGAGCGGATGCTCGACCGGCTCGTTGCCGCGGGCAAGGTGGACGAGGTTACGATGCGCGCAATTGCGAAGCGCATCGCGGAATTCCATGCGAGCGCACCGGCGAATCGTGGGTGGAATTTCGGTTCAGCCTTGTCGATCTGTCGCGATGTGATCGGGGACATCTCACAGAACAAGCAGTTTGTCGGGCGCATGCTCGGCAAAGATCAATTCGAGGCGATCGACTCCTTCTGCCGCACCTTTATCGCCGCTCATTGGGACGTGTTGAACGATCGCGCGTTCGGCGGCTGCGTCCGCGAAGGTCACGGCGATTTGCGTGCCGAGCACATCTGCGTTGAAGCGGACCAGATCGATGTAATCGATTGCGTCGAGTTCCGCGAACGGCTGCGCTACAGCGACGTCGCGTCGGAGATAGCGTTCCTGGCGATGGACCTCGATCGGCTCGGCGCGTCCCGGCTCGCAGATAAGCTGGTCGAGGACTACGTGGAAATCAGCGGCGACGAGGAGCTTGGCATCCTGGTCCCGTTCTACAAGTGCTATCGCGCATGCGTGCGCGGCAAAGTCGAGAGTCTGAGAAGCCTCGAGCGCGAGGTGGGCGCCGCCGAAAGCGAGCGAGCGCGGCAACTGGCGCGCAGCTACTTCGATCTCGCGTTGAGCTACGCGCGCGGCGCGGCGCCTGCGCTGATCGTAGTCTGCGGGATCTCGGGATCGGGAAAATCGACCATCGCACGCACGCTCCAGCATCGCAAAGGATTCAAAGCAATCAACTCGGACCGCGTCCGCAAGAGGCTCGCGGCGGTGTCTCCGCAGGAGCATATCCGCGTCGACTACGGGGCGAACATATATTCAGACCGGTTTAGCAAAATCGCTTACGACGCGATGCTGGCCGAGGCGGAGCGTTTGCTCGCGGGTGGTCGAGGGGTGATTCTCGATGCGACCTTCAAGACGTCCGCGGACAGGCAGCTGGCAGTCGCGCTGGCGGCCCGACGCGGCGTGCCAGTGCTCTTCATCGAATGCGTGGTCAGCGAGGAAGAGGCGATGCGACGGCTCGAGCAACGCGCGCTGAAAAACAATGAAGTGTCGGACGCGACGCCCGAGGTGTACAGGAAACAGCGCGCCGAGTTCGAGCCGATAAGCGAGCTTCTGTCGCGAAATCACCTGCGCATCGAGACCACAGGCGAGCGTGACCGCCTGCTGGCCGAAATCGAGCAAGCGCTCGACGCTGTAACCGACTCCGATAGCGTCTAGCCGAGCCGCGAACTATCGCATAGCAGTTCGGCGGTCCTGGATCGTACCCAGGTAGGCGATAATTTTTGCGATCACATCGCCGATTCCAGTCTCGCCCTTTTGACCCTGGCCGACTTCGTATAGCCGCTCTCCCCATACAGGCATGTCGCGAGTCCCATGCGCTCTGATGGTATCGCGACCGTCTATGAGTTCGGCTATGCGATGCGCCGGTAGCGGCATCCCATATTTGTCGCCGAGCGTGCGTAGGTTTGCCGGTTGCCTCAATAGGCTCTTAGCGACAGGACCGTCTCCGAGGCCGTCCTGTCCGTGGCATGACGCGCAGTATTGAATAAAATAACGGTGCCCTTCGGCAACTTCATCGTTCGCAGATAGGGCGGGCCGTGAGGCGGACACTATAGCGGCTAGCGACAGTATCGATGCCGCGACTTTCAGCTTCATATCGATCGATACGCAATGCCTGTGCCGCGGGCGTTTCCTCGATCCTGATGCCAACGGTAACAGGCGGGTGTGTCCGAACGATACAAACACCCGGTAGGTGTCCGCTTTCGGTCCGATATCGCTAGTCGCATCATTCCCGACATCTGGCACGAAGAATGAATTAGGATATTGATGCCCGCCAAGAAGGATACTGTTCGCCTAGTTCCAGGCGGAATGCGGAGGGATCAAAATGAGTGACTATCTAGGATACCTAATCGAGAAAAATCCTGAGACCGGGCGCTGGCAAATTTCCTGGAAAGGGAAAAAGCTAGCCGTTGATTTCGCGAAAGAATCAGAAGCCGAAGAATGGATCGACGAACAATTTCCCTCGCATAGGTTTTAGAATTCCCGTTGATGACATTGTGTGAGGGCTAGGCCAAGGCGATAGCTCAGTCCGTAAGCTCAATCATGTTAATCAAGGAACTGACCAGGGAGGAATGTTTGGATCTGCTGGACCGTGCGCATCTCGGTAGATTGGCTTGCGCCCATGAAAGCCAGCCCTATGTCGTGCCGATTTATTTCGCCTATGACAACGACTACCTATACAGCTTCTCAACCGTAGGTCAAAAGATCGAGTGGATGCGTGCTAACCCGAACGTCTGCTTCGAAACAGATGAGGTGACAAATTCACGACAATGGCTGAGTGTCATCGTCCTGGGTCGCTACGAGGAGTTGCCAGATACCGCCGAGTGGCAGCCTGCTCGCGCATACGCCCACAGAAAACTCGAGCAACGCAACCCTATCTGGTGGGAGCCTGGTTACGCGAAAACATTACTTCACGATACAGAAAGACCGTTGATGCCGTCCTTCTACCGCATTCGCATCGTGCAGGTTACCGGTCATCGCGCCAGCCCTGAGAGTGACAAGCACGTTGTCACGTCGCCTTCGACGCCGGACAACAGTTGGTTGCATAGGATTCTACAGGTTATCAAACAAGCTTGACGATCAGGAGTCTACATCTTAGGCAGCTTGCTCTACAGATGATACTTTTCGATTTTCGCGTAGAGCTTCTTGCGCGAGATTCCTAGCAGAGCAGCGGCTTGTACCTTGTTGCCATCGGTACTCTTCAGTGCCCGTGCGATTAGTTCGCGCTCTGCGTCGGCAAAGGTGCCGATCGGCTGTTCAGGTTCTCGCGCATGGGTCTGCGAATGGAGCAAAGGTTTATTCGACCGGTTCCCGGCCAAGCCCGCGGGGAGGTCTTGCAGCCGAATCATAGGTGAGCGACCAAAGGTGAATGCAGCCTCGATGCAGTTCGAAAGTTCGCGAACATTGCCAGGCCAGGGATATGCCACCATTGCCGTGAGTGCATCTTCTTCGATACCCCGCACCGGAATGCGCGGCTGGAGCTTCTCGTTGAAGTACTCAATGAAGTGTTCGACCAGCAAGGGGATATCCTCGGAACGTTCTCGCAGGGACGGCACGTTAAGAACGCCTGCCTGCAATCGGTAATAAAGATCCTGGCGCAAGCTCCCCGCGCGAACAGCTTCCTCGGGATCGCGGTTTGTCGACGCTACAAGACGCGCATCTACCGCGGTCTCCTTGGTCGATCCAACCGGTCGAACGCTTCGTTCCTGTACGGCGCGTAACAGCTTA
This sequence comes from Binatus sp. (SeqCode), assembly GCA_050010075.1. GTDB lineage: Bacteria > Desulfobacterota > Binatia > Binatales > Binataceae > Binatus. The sequence goes on from JBEKLS010000088.1 coordinate 12,746, forward strand.
CTTTGAGTTTCCGGCGCCATCTCTGTGACTTCGTCGAGAAACAGCGTGCCGCCTTCGGCCGCTCGGAAGAGTCCAAGGTAGTCAGCGTTCGCACCACTGAATGCGCCCTTCCTGTAGCCGAATAATTCGCTCTCAATGAGGTCCTTCGGAATGGCGGCGCAGTTGAGGGCCACGAATGGGGCAGTCGGCACGGCGCCGCACTCGTGAATCGCACGCGCTATCAGTTCTTTCCCGGTTCCGCTTTCGCCGACAATCAGGATCGTGCCGCGGGTGCCTGCTGCGGCTTCGATCCGGTCGTAAAGCCGGCGCATCGCGGGGCTGGAGCCAACCAGGCCATGAAAGATGCTGCGGTTCTCGCGCGCAAGCAATGTTGCTTGTCGCTCGAGCGCCTGTATTCGCGCGCCCGCGCTCGCTGATGCGGACCGGAAGTAGGCGTCCGCCAGCAGGATCATACGAATGTGACTCAGCTTGTCGAAGGCCGTGTAGATCTCGAGCGGTGGTGGCGGGTCCTTGGGGAAGGCGGAGTAAGCACTCTCCTCGTACAGATGGAGAGACGCGACGATTTCCGCGAACGGCACGTTGCGCTCGCACAGCAGTTCGCCCGTTCTGATGGTATCGATCGCGTAGCGATCCATGTCCCCTTCGAGCAGATCTTTGGTGTTCCGTGAAAGCGCGTTGTAGAAGAGGTCGCTAAACTCCGGCTCAGACAGACTCCGGCTGTCGCCGAAATGGAGAATGTAGAGCTGATACCAATGGTCGATCACCTCTGGTAAGTGCTCGAGAACCAAGCCGAGGACCGGACGGAGCGCTTCCAGCTCCTCATCCCAAAGGAGGTGGTAGTGGCGCGGTGCCCCTTCAGGCCGTTGCGCCCGATTCGCTAGGTCTTTTTTCGCTGTATCCGATGGCGACATCTATGAAGGATTGCATCCTTTCGGTCGCATAGGTTCGTCAAACGCCTGCTTAGCGTTTGGCACATCTACTGCTTCTATGGTGCAGGTAAAAAGTACACGAACAGTACCACGCTTCTTCGTTAATGCCATACACGCAATGCGGACTCGATTGAAAGTGAACGCCCATTTGAACGAAGCGCGACTGATGCCTAGAGCCTTGCTCTTGTCTGATGACGAGCAGTTGGTGGATTTCGTTCGGCAGGCCGTCAAACCTCCATGGAAGCTGGTTAGACACGGAGCCGACAAATTCATGACTCGCGAAGTACTTGCTCAGCCAAATCTGCGGATCGCCATACTCGACGATCAAGCGGTCGATGAGAATGACCGTGGACGGTTACTCGCGCAAATTCGCAAACACTTCTCAGGCGTTCCCTTGCTTTACGTCACCGGCAGCCCAAGCGACGGCAACGAGAAACGCGCGCGCGCGAACGGCGCCCACTACTACGTTTCGAAGCCGTTGTCGTTCGAGCGGTTCGGACAGGTGCTTGAATCATTTCTGCAAGCGCAACGGATGAGCGGCCGAGCCGCGCCTTCAGAAAACAGAAAGCCAGGTATCAAAGCGACAGAATCGGACATCGAAAACCCAGCGTCGCGCGACGCTGGGATCCGTCGTCTTTGGTTGGAACTGAATCGCGAAGATTCCAGGCTGAGATCGCATCTGCTGGACGCCGCGCTCGCGGGCCTGCGGCTTGAGCGCAGTCCGGAATCCCGCGAGCTCAGGCGAGATGCAGCTCAGCTATGGTCGACGATCGAGCCCGTCCTTTCCCATCACCTTTACACCGAAGAGAAAGACCTATTGCCGTGGCTCAAGCGGCAAGGTGGTCTCGCACCAGCCGCGGGCCGCAAGATTCGCGCATACCACGACCGCTTGCGGAAACTAGTCGGCGCGATGGCTAACGCCGGCGCAGATCTGCTCAGCGACGCTGACGCGCGTGGGATTGGACTGGCGTTGAGAGGGCTCGCCGTCAGCCTGGACGACGCAATCGATGACGAAGAGCATCGCCTCTTCCCGACGATCCAGAAGGCGCTCTTCGGGACCGACCCTTGCACTTGAGATTGACGGCATACGAAGAATCGAATGCTACCGATTTACGCGAACGATCAGGTGAAGCAGAAAGGTTGTATGCATTACTGCGAAAAAACGGTAAACCGAGTGCAGATAAATCGGTGACGGTGCGCGCTACAGATGGCATCCTTTAATTCGGCAAAGGAGTACCTCAAAACTCATACTTCCAGGGGTTTACGCGACGCAGTCCGCAAAGCGGCGCAGGAGTGGCAGCTAGCGCGGCTGCATCGCGCGAGCTTGAAAAAAGTGGGGCCCTTCATGCTGGGCCCCGAAAACAAACTTAATCTCGGCTGCGGGCCCAACTCCAAGGAAGGATGGATCAACGTCGACGTATACGATCTCCGCGCCGATTTCCAACTCGATTTGCGCGAGACGTGGCCCTTTCCAGATGCGAGCATCAGCCACGTTTACAGCGAGCACGTCTTCGAGCACTTCGAATTTCGCGGCGAAGTGCCTCATTTCCTTTCCGAAGCGCGCCGCGTGCTTAAGTCGGGAGGGCTCTTTGATGTAGGCGTTCCAGACACTGAGTGGCCCCTACACGCCTACGGAGATTCAACCGATCCGTATTGGCCCTTCTCGAAGACGGTCCATCCCGAGTGGTGCGAAACTCAACTCGATCACATCAACTACCATTTTCGCCAGGAGGCGGAGCACAAGTATGCGTGGGATTACGAGACTCTCGCCGGCATCCTGCGAAGGTTTGGATTCATCAACGTGACGCGCCGCGAATTCGATCCCGCCCTCGACACCGAATCCCGAAAGATCGGAACGCTGTACATAAGAGCGATCAATCCCTGAGAAACCATCTGAAGCCGATGAGTGAAAGTGGGTAGTTGTCGCATGGCTGCAACATCTGTGGGTGCAATCAACTAGCCGAACAGCACTAGAGCATGGCGGAGTCAGGTATTACCGGACGTCGTGGTTCGGCATGTGTCTTGCGTTGCTCAGCGCGTGATTCCCGCTCCGATATTCCTGATCTTCGGCGACGAAGAGATCTGTGCCGGCCTTAAACTGTCCCGGTTACAAGGTCAGGTCCGGTAGTGCATGCAATGAGCACAACTCTGAACCTCCTTCTTCTAGTCGCGGCGCTGTTCACCGCGATTTGGCGCAGGAGTTCGCGGCTTGGGGAACCCATGCCGTTCATCTACTACCTGTTCTTTTTCTCGGGATTTCCAGCGCTGATCTATCAGATTGTTTGGGAGCGCGCTCTGTTCGCACTCTACGGCATCAACATCGAATCAGTCACGGTGGTCGTCACCGGATTCCTGCTGGGGCTGGGACTGGGAAGTTTGGTTGGAGGATATCTCTCGCGCATTCCGAACATGCCCCTGCTTGCGCTGTTCGGCGCGGCCGAGTTGAGCACGGCGGTGTATGGCTTCTTCTCATTGCGACTCTTTCACGAGGTCGGACACTATACGGCGGGCATTTCGTTATTTGGCACCACCGCCATCACCTTCACGCTGCTGCTGATACCCACAATGCTGATGGGTTCGACGCTTCCGATGCTCGTCGCCTATTCCGTTCGCAGGTCGCGCAACGTAGGCGGATCACTGGGGTTATTGTACTTCGTTAATACGCTAGGCTCTGCGTTCGCCTGCTTTCTAGCTGCGGCATTCATCATGGCCCTGCTCGGGCAATCGGGTTCGGTGGCGGTAGGCGCTGCGATCAATGCGGTCGTAGGCATCGGCGCGCTGGCTACGTACTACTGGCGCCGCGCAGAGCCGGGATGGTCGGATTCATTCGTTGCTGCGGATGCTGCGCGCGACGAATCGGCAGCCATCCTCAGCTTGCCGGTCGCTTCGATTTTTGTGGGCGTGTCGGGCTTCATTGCATTGGCTTACGAAATCCTGTGGTACCGGCTTTTTTCGTTCTGGTCTGGCTCCGACGCCAAAGTTTTCGCACTCCTGCTGGGAGCCTACCTGACGGGAATCGCGGTGGGTGGACTGGTCGCGCACGACCTGACCAACCGCGCCTCGAGCCCTGGCAGCAAACGCCAATATCTGCGACTGATCGCCTGGTTCGTGGTGCTGTCCAACCTGGCCGGTTTCGTTGTCGCGCCTTCGATGGGCCTGGTAGCGCAGCACCTGTCTATGTCCGCTGTGATGGTGATCGTCGCGCTCGGTGCGACGCTTCTGGCGGCAACCTTTCCGCTGATCTCGCACATCACAATCGCGAACGACAGCGGCGCGGGATACGGAGTCAGCCTGCTGTGTTTCAGCAACATTATTGGATCGGCGCTGGGTAGCTTTATC
>JBEKLS010000089.1:0-26362 GCA_050010075.1 Binatus sp. (SeqCode)
TAAAACCGCCGAGTTCAGAAAGCTTTTTGGATGGTTCAAAATCTCGAGTTTCGGGAGGTCCAAGTCGGATTGCGTGTCGGGTGCAGGCAATTCAGCAATGAGACATAGCGCCCACATTAGGGCCTGGGCAGCCTCCAGGCGCCACATGCCGTGGAGATGCTGTTGAAGGGACATAGTAAACATCGTTGCGGTCGCGAATTGTCGCTCCCATGGTGAAAGGTACGGTGAAATCGACGACGAGTTCACGGAATCCCAAAAACGCCTCGCTTGGGACTCACGCTCGACTGCCAATTCGGCACGCTCTGTTTCTGTCAAGTCCTCGAGATCAGAAAGCAGTGGCGTGTTCATGGCGTGAGTCACGACGCATCGCAAGGCCAGAAGGCGTCCAGCGACTTGCGTGGCATTGGGTCTGGATTCCACTATTGCAGCTCCATTGTTTCAACGTACCCTAGCGAAAGGTGATCGAGAAACAGGACTTGCTCATGCGATGAAACCAGATACTGATTTCTACGAACAGGGAATCGAACTCTTCAACGAGGGACGGTTCTTTGAGTGCCATGAAGCTTGGGAGGAAATCTGGAAGCGCTCCGACGGTGCGGAAAAACTTTTCTACCAGGGCTTGATCCAGGCCGCCGTCGCGATTCTGCACGCGCAGCGCGGAAACCTCGAAGGCGCCCGATCGCTCTTCGAAAAAGCCTCGGCCAAGCTCGATCCGATTCCGCCCGAGCACATGGGCCTCGCAATCGGCGAGCTGCGCGTCGAGCTGAGCCGCTTCATCGAAGTCGCAATCCGTGCAAGCGGCAGCCCGCTCCCAGAGCCGCCGCGGCTGCGGCGGATTGGTTGAGCGGGGTTTCAACGGCGGCGGCGCGAGAATCGAATTACTATGATGCCCACGACTGCGGTGGCTGCGCCGTACCAAATCCATGCGGGCTGGTTGTCCATTACCGGATTGCGCGGCCATGGAAAGTATCCTGAGCCTTGTCCGATCCAATGTACTCCCAGAAGAAGAAGCAGCACGCCAAAAATCGTAAGCAGGAGCTTCATGGCAGTCTCCCTCCGTCGCTTTCTAGCCGCAACGTCCGCTCGACCAATCCCGACGCGGACGATAGCCGATCTGTCATGGACCAGCTATCGCTCGCGCGCGGTGGGAGCCGAGTGAGGGCCTCGATACTTTCAGGATGGGAAACGTTTTCCCCATTGCTCCAGCGGCACCTGAGCACCGTTCGCGACGAAGCTTATCGTGTGATACCAGCCGGCCAGGACGAACAGCTCGAGCATCTGCTCGGGGGACCATCGTACGGCCATCGAGTCCCACAAGTCGTCGGTCAGACAGCCGGAGTCGTGGAGTTCATCGACCATCCGGATCAGCAGACGTTCGGCGTCCATCCAGCATTGCGCGTCGTGGCCGTCGGCGACCGTCGTAGCGAGCTGCGCGTCGTCGAGACCGGCCGCGCGGCCGAATATGCGGGCATGAACGCCCCATTCATACTCGCAACCGCATCGCGCACATACGCGGTCGATGACGATTTCGCGGTCGCGGATCTCCAACGATGAGCCGCCGCCAAGGAAGTAGTGGCCAAGCGGATACATCGCGTGCGCCAGCGGCAGGTGACGCACGAGCGTGCGGAAGAGCGCCAGCGGGGCAAAGTCGCCCGGCTGCCATCGCGCGAGTTCATCTGCGGCTTCCGGTGTGAATGGCGGCTCGAGCGGAGTGATTCGCGGTCGAAGAGCGATTTCTGTTTTCATGGCTGCTTCCTCGTGTACTACGGTTTTCGTAGTACATTGCTATCACTTCGATATTCGTAGTACAAGCATCGATCATGATTCCTAAACCCGGAAGGCCAGCTCGCGGATCGCGCACCGGCCGCCCACTGATGGCGCTGCTCGATTTGCTCGGCCGGCGATGGGCGCTGCGGGTGCTATGGGAACTGCGCCGAGGGCCGCTCACGTTCGCCGAGTTGCAGCGGCGATGCGACGCGATGTCGCCGAGCGTGCTGAATCAGCGTATCAGCGAGCTGCGCGAGGCGCGCATCATCGCGCATACGCAAGGCGGCTACCGGCTAACGGCGGAAGGCAAAAAGCTGCTCGCGTCGATTTCCCCGCTCACCGAATGGGCCAGGCGATGGGCTCGCGCCGTGACCTCTCGCGAAGGAAAAAGCGGGTAAGGAACGTCAATGGTCGTGGGCTTCGAGTCGCGACTCTTATCCGTATAAGATGCGCGCTGATGGGAGTGGGTGCAGCTTGTGACTAGACGGGGATTTCTTGCGATGGCGGCGCGGTTGGGCGCGATCGTGTCGATGACCACGGGCAAAGCGCTCGCGTCGATCGCGCGAACTGGCGGGATGCAGTATCGGACGCTTGGCCGTACCGGCGCGAAAGTCTCGCTCATCGGAGTCGGCGGCTACCATATCGGAGAGCCGCCGGACCCGGCCGTCGGCATCGCGATTATCCGCACCGCAATCGACAACGGCGTGACCTTCATGGACAACGCCTGGGATTACCACCAGGGCGAGAGCGAACGGCGCATGGGGCAGGCGCTCCGCGACGGCTACCGGGATAAAGTTTTCCTGATGACCAAGGTCGACGGACGCACGCGCTCGACCGTCGAATGGCAGCTTGACGAATCGCTGAAGCGGCTGCAGACCGACCACGTCGACCTGCTGCAGATTCATGAAGTGATTCGCGACAACGATCCGGACCGCGTATTCGGGCGCGACGGCGCAATCGAGGCGCTGATCGCGGCGAAAAAATCGGGCAAGATTCGCTTTTTCGGATTCACCGGGCATAAGACGCCCGCGATGCTGCTCAAGATGATTCGCCTCGCCGATCAATACGGCGTCATCTTCGACACGGTGCAGATGCCGCTCAACGTGATGGACGCGCACTACGACAGCTTCCAGCAGCAGGTGCTGCCAGTGGCGCTGGCAAAGAACATGGGCGTGATCGGAATGAAAGCCTTTGGCGACAATTTCATCCTGCAGAGCAAGACCGTCACGCCGATGGAAGCACTACATTACACGATGAATCTGCCGATCAGCACGCTGGTCACCGGATGCGACTGGATGGTCTTCCTGCAGCAGGCGCTCGAGGCGGTGCGGACGTTTCGGCCGCTGAGCGAGACGCAGGTCGCCGCGATTCTGGCAAAGACCGCAGAGGCCGCGAAGGGCGGTCAGTTCGAATACTACAAGACGCGCGACACGTTCGACGGAACGGCCAGAAACCTCAGATGGCTCGGCTGAGGCGAATAGTCAATGACTATTGGCGTGGGGCGGAAATGATATCGCAGTGAGGTGACTGACTATTAGCGGGGGCGAAGGATTTGTACCGTTGAATACACCTTGCAACGCGTAGTATCCGGCCCTCGGCGTCAGGATATCGGCGCCACCGTTCAGTGATCGCTCGCCGTCACTGATCTTGAGCACGGGATCGGCAGCACGACGGCCGGGATTTGGCGCAACTGACATCAGCCCGAACCATTCCTCGTCCCAGTAGGACGAGAAGCCGCCGCGTCCGGGCTCGCCGAATGGAAATGTGCTCGTGAGTATCGTCGTGTCGTGCGACGACCACGTTGCAGGCCGGCGCTGCGCTTCCTTCCACCATTCGTCCTGAAATTCGAACAGGTAACCGCCCGACATAATGCCGCCGCCGGCCGCCGACAGGGTCGAATGGGGCCCGTACATGTCGGTTGCGATTTGTTCAATCAGCCTGGCCGCGCGATATCCGGCTGCGCCGTGAAATTCGCCTCTCACAGAAGGGCTTGCGCTTACCCATTGCGGGTTCGGTGGCGCGGGCGGCTGTCCCTCGCGGGTTCGAATCGAGGCCGGCGCGCCCCATTCCGTAAAAATCATCGGCTTGGGCGCAGGGTTGGGCGCTTCGCTGTCCTTCTCGGCACCGCTCGTATAGTAGCCGTCGACGATCCAACGCTTGAATTGCGCCGCTTCCTCGGTCTCGGGCCTCCGATAGGCGTTGAAGCCCCAGATGTCGAGCGCATAGATGTCGGCGGGGTAAGCTCGACGCCGATGCGCCGACGTGCAATCAACGCCCACGTCAGCGCCGTTCGGATCGACGCAGAGCGGAACGGTTTGACCGCCAATGTGCGCATCGGCGGCATCTTTGAAAGCGACCAGCGGTTTGACGAGCATCGGCGTCTCGGAAGTAGGGTAGTCCGCGAACGCCGACATAGTCAGTTTGCCGGGTGCATAGTGCTTTACGATGGCTCCCAGCCGATTGAGATACTGCCAATAGTCAATGTACTTGTCGGTGCCCTGCGCGAGCGGAAGATTTGTTTCGTTGCCAATAGCAAATCCAAGTACCGCAGGATGATAGCCATAACGCTGCGCCAGCCATTGAGTAGTGCGCTCGATAAACATTCGCTCGTTATGCATCAGCGTGGAATCGGAATTAGCGCCTGGAAAGCTGTACCAGGGATCGATCGAAATGCCGATGACTACGTAGATTGGATGGACGCCATGATTCCAGCATAGATCCAGGAATTGGTCGCCACCGTCATGCGCCGGCCACGCCGCGAATCCGGCAGGCGCCGCGCTCGCGCCGTAACGTACCCTTGGAGTTACGCTCCAGTCGAGCGTGTTCCATTTCGCATAGTCCGCCGGCACCATCGGAACCCATTTCCACCATGCGTACGTGCGAATGCTGTTTGCGCCGAGCTGGCGGACGAGCCCGTCGGGAAGGTTGACACGCGTGTCGTCGTAGGTCGCGCCCCAGAGGTCGCGCTGCCAGATTGGACCGTAGGTAAGATGAGCGGGATCTCCCCAGAAGTAGTCGGTGCCGGGAAACGTCATTGCGGCGTCGTTGATCGGGCGCGGGGAGTAATCGACGCCCTTGATTATGAACGGCTTGGGTATGCTGCCGTCGACCGAGAGCAGGATCGTTTTGCGATCGCCGGCGACCGACCATCGCGTAGTCGACGAAGCGGGCGGCAGCAGCGTAGTCGAGTAAGCGGCGGACGCGTTCAGCGCGATCGCGAGCGTGACGACCACAAGCAAAATTCGCACGAACCTTCCTCTAGACAGGCAGGCGGCAGAGGTGGTTGCAGGCTGGATCAATTCAGGCGGACTAAAATGGGATATCTTCGTCGTCCATCGGCGCGACATCGTCAGACATGCTGCCGCCGCCCATCGGTGCGCGGCCGCGAGACGCGCCGCCGCCGAAATCGCCCGCATCATCGCCCATCGGCGCGCCGCCGCGCGAGTTCAGGAACTGCACCCGCATCGCGACAATTTCGGTCACCTTGCGCTTGCCGGTGCCGTCCTTGGCCTCGTACTCTCGGTAGGAGATTCGCCCCTCGACGTAGACCGAGCTGCCCTTCTTCAGATACTGCGCGCACGCCTCACCCTGTTTGCCCCACACTATAATGTTGTGCCAGTCGGTGCGGTCCTGCCGCGTGCCGCTCTTGTCGGCGAACGATTCCTTGGTCGCAATCGAGAAGTTGGTGACTGAGGAGCCCGAGTTGGTGAAGCGCGTTTCCGGATCGCGCCCCAGGTTGCCGACTAGAATTACCTTGTTTACCGACGCCGCCATCTTCTCCACCTCGTCATCCGAAAAAGCTAGTCTCGCCCCGTTCTCAAGGCAAGGCGGGTTCGCGACCTCCGTAAACAGCGGCTTTCACGGCCCAACTATCACCGATATAATCCGCCTCGGTGCGGAGGCAGGATAGGGCGATGGCGGCAAGCACTTCCACGACCGCGCCGGTCCGCATCGTGGCCCTTGGCGGGCTCGGCGAGATCGGTCTCAATCTGATGGCGATCGAATGCGCGGGGCGCGCGATCGTGATCGATTGCGGTGTGATGTTCCCCGACGAGCCCGCGCTCGGACTCGGCACTTTTATTCCCGAAATGGCATGGCTCGAGCGCAGCCGCGTAGCGGTCGAGGCCGTCGTCCTCACGCACGCGCACGAGGATCACATCGGCGCGCTGCCCCATCTGCTGCGGCGCTTCAACGTTCCCGTTTATGGCACCGACATTACGCTCGCCTTCACACGGCGCCGCCTTGCCGATTCGGAGTTCGACGATCCGGTCGATCTGCGGACGATTACTCCGCGCAATGCATTCGAGGCCGGCCCGTTCACCGTCGAGCCGATTCGCGTCACCCATTCGACGCCCAACGCGATCGCACTCGCCATTCGGACTCCCGCCGGCATCATCGTGCATAGCGGCGACTTCAAGATTGACGACGCACCCGTCGACGGCGCGCTGTTCGATCGCGAGCGCTTCGCCGAGCTTGGCGCGGAAGGCGTTGCGCTGTTGCTTTCGGACTCGACCAACGTCGAGCGCCCCGGCCGATCGGGCTCGGAAAGTTCGCTCAAGCCCGTGCTGCGCGAGCTCACCTCGCGCACGCGCGGCAGATTTTTTCTGTCGGCATTCTCGTCGCATCTGCATCGGATTCGCCAGGTGGCCGAGGTCTCGCATGAGTTCGGCCGCCGCGTCGTTCCACTCGGGCGCGCGATGGCGGAGAGCGTGCGGCTCGGTCTCGAGACCGGCCAGCTGCCGTTCGGGCGCGCAATGTTTGTCGACCCGGGCGAGGCGGAGTTTATCGACGGCAACCGGCTGAGCTATCTCACCAGCGGCAGCCAGGGCGAGCCGCTGTCCGCGTTGGCGAAACTTGCCACCGACGCGCACCCGCGCGTGCGTATCGAGCATGGCGACGTGGTCGTGCTGTCGTCGCGATTCATCCCCGGCAACGAACGCACGATCAACACGCTCGTGAATCGTCTCTACCGGCAGGGCGCCGACGTTGTCTATGACGCGGTCGCTCCCGTGCACGTGTCGGGGCACGCCAGCCAGGATGAGCTGGCCGAGCTGATTGCGCTGACCCGGCCGCGGCACTTCGTCCCGATTCATGGCGAGTACCGTCATCTGAGTCGTCACGTCGCGCTCGCGATCGCGGCGGGAATTCCTGAGCACGACTGCTTTCTGCTCGAGGACGGCGATTCGCTCGTGCTCACCAGTGGCGAAGCGCGTCGCGGAACAACAGTCGAGGCAGGCCGCGTGATGCTCGAAGGCGTGGACGGTGGCGATCCCGCCGTGGTCAGCGAGCGCCGCGTGCTCGCGCGCGACGGCACGGTAACGGCGGTAGTAGTGCTGTCGGCGAAAACCGGGCGCATCGTCGCCGGCCCCGATCTGCTTTCGCGCGGGCTCGTGAGCGGCGACGGAACTTCGGAGCACATGCGCCGCGCTAAAGAAGAACTAACTCGCCGGCTGGGCGCGCTCGGCGGCTCGCTGCATGCCAACGATCCCCGCGTTAAGGAAGAAATCGTGCGCGCGATTCGTCGCTACTTCAGCGACGAGCTGGGCAAGCGGCCGCTGGTGATTCCTTACGTGACGGAGGTGTGACCCTCATCGCGCGCAAGGAAAAAACGCCGGTCGAGCTCCCGCCTTCGCCGCCAGTCGAGGAAGTTTCGCTCGCGCCCGGCCCAGGCGGCCGAATCGCGCGCGAACTATGCGCACTTGCGCTGCTCGCGTTCGCGGCGTTCGGCACGGTGAGCCTCGTGAGCGTCGACCTCGGGCGGAGCCTCAACCTCGGCGGCCCGGTCGGCGCGGCGATCGCGGCGACCCTCGGCGGCATGATTGGCTATCAGTCATACACAGCGATGATTCTCGTCGCGTGGCTGGCGCAGCGCGTATGGACTGGCGCCGGGGTCGGGACCGTCGCGCGCGAGATCGGCGGCGGTGCGCTGCTGATTCTTGCGCTCGCGACCGCAGGCGCGCTGTGGGATCTGCACGACCCGCGGATGGGCGGTCAAATCGGCGCGAATGTAGCCATTCAGCTCAGCGATTCGCTCAACGTTGCCGGCGGCTTGATCGCGGTTGCGCTCGGATTGATCTGTGGGCTGGCCCTGATGCTCAAGCGGGCGCCGACCGAGCTGGTCGCCGGAGTCGCCGGCAAAATCCGGCCGCGTTCGCGTCGCGAAATCTTCGAGCTTACAGGTGGCGAGCCGCATTCGCCGTTCGCATTGGGCGCGGGCGACGAAGTCGATGTCGATACCGATAGCGCCAACGGTCGGCCCACGCCGCTGAAAGTCCGGCTGCTCGATATTCGCGAGAAGCGCGACAAGATTGCCGCCGCGAAACCGCGCCAGAAGGGCGCATTCAAGCTTCCACCGCAATCGCTGCTCGATTTGCCGCCCGCCGAGCATGCGCAGGTCGACGAGAGCCAGCTCGAGCGCAGCGCGCGCGTGCTCGAGCAGAAACTCGCCGACTTCGGCGTCGAGGGGCGCGTGGTCGAGGTGCAGCCCGGTCCGGTCGTCACGATGTACAAATTCGAGCCGGGTTCCGGCATCAAGGTCAGCCAGATCGTAAATCTGGCCGACGATCTCTCGATGGCTCTGCGAGCCGCCGCGGTCAGAATCCAGGCGCCCGTGCCCGGCGAAGCGGTAGTCGGCATCGAGGTGCCGAACAAAAAGCGCGAACGCGTCTTCCTGCGCGAGATTCTCGAGGCCGACGAATTCTCTTCTACCCAAAGCCAGCTCACTATCGCGCTCGGCAAGGATATCGCCGGCCGTCCGGTTGCTGCCGACCTCGCCAAGATGCCTCATCTGCTGATCGCGGGTGCGACCGGAACCGGCAAGTCGGTTTCGCTCCACACGATGATCGCGTCGATCCTGTTCAACGCGACCGCTGACGACGTGCGCCTGATTCTCGTCGACCCGAAGATGCTCGAGTTGTCGGTCTACGAAAATATTCCGCATCTGCTCGTGCCCGTCGTCGTCGATCCGCAGAAGGCCGCATCCGCGCTGCTGTGGGCGACGCAGGAGATGGAGAGCCGCTACCTCAAGATGCGCGAGCTGGGCGTGCGCAATATCGACGGCTACAACCACGCGCTCGCGTCAGGCGCGTCGATCACGCAGCTCAAGATGGCGGGGCAGAGCGTGCCGGCATCGGACGATCCGAATCAGCCGGCGGTCGGCGCGATCGAGCATCGCAAGCTGCCGAAGATCGTGATCATCATCGACGAGCTTGCCGACTTGCTGTTGAGCGAGGGCAAGACCGTCGAGCGCGACATCACGCGCCTTGCGCAAAAGGCGCGCGCCGCTGGCATTCATCTGATCCTGGCGACGCAGCGGCCGTCGGTCGACGTGATCACCGGCCTTATCAAGGCGAACCTGCCCGCGCGCATCTCGCTGCAAGTGACCTCGCGCGTCGATTCGCGCACGATTCTCGACTCGATCGGCGCCGAGCGCCTGCTGGGCGCGGGCGATATGCTGTTCATGCCACCCGGCAGCGCCAAGCTTCGCCGCCTGCATGGGCCGTTCGTCGGCGAGCACGAGATTCGCAAGCTGACCGATTTTCTGCGCGAGCAGGGCGCGCCCGAGTATCGCATGGAAATCCTCGACACCAAGCCGCCGGGCGACGAAGACAATGACGGACTCGGCGCCGACATGCAGGATGAGATGTATGATGAGGCGGTGCGGATCGTGATGGAGACCAACCAGGCGTCGATCTCGATGATCCAGCGGCGGCTTCGAATCGGCTACAATCGCGCGGCGCGGATGGTCGAGCAGATGGAACGCGAAGGAATCGTGATCAGCGTCCGATGACCCGATCTCAGTCGCCTGCAATTATGTGGAGAGCATTCCTTGTCGCACTAGTGATATTGGTCGCCACTATGCCCGCCCGTGCGGAGACGATGGCGCCCGCGAGCGCGTCCAGCAAGAATCTGAAGCAGGTGCTGGATCGCCTGCAGCGGCATTACCACGACACCAATTCGTTCACGGCAAAATTCAGCGAAGAGACCTCGACTGCCGGCGGGCCCAAGCATGTCCGTAAGGGCACCGTTTCATTTCGTAAGCCCGGCCGAATGCGATGGGAGTTCGAGGACCCGGAAAAGCAAACCATCGTCAGCGACGGCGAGACCCTCTTCAGCTACGATCCCGACCTCAACCAAGTCGTCGAGACTCCGTTGAAGCAGGCCCTCAAATCGAGCAGCGCGACCTCGTTCCTGCTCGGGATCGGTGATATCAACCGCGACTTCAAAGCCGCATTCGCGAGTCCGCAGATGCCGGCCGGCCTTATCGATTTGGTCCTCGACCCGAAGACCGGCGGCTACAAAATCGAAGTCGGACTCGAGCCCAGGACCTACAACCTGATGACCTTGACGCTCATCGACCAGCTCGGTGATACCACCAAGATCGATTTCACCGACGTTCATGATAACGTCAAACTTCCCGACTCGACTTTCGCATTCAAAGTGCCGCCGGGCGTCGACATCGTCACGGCACCTGCCTCGCCGTGACTTTCTGATACACTCAATATTGAGTTTGACGCGCTGAAACTCCCGACCGCGGATTGCCTCGCGGGTATGCGACAGGTATTTTTAAAAGCCCCGTAGTTCTCCCGGCTCGCAATGGAAAAAGTTCATCTACTCACGCTTGGATGCCCCAAGAATCTCGCCGACAGCGAGCTGATGCTTGGCGCGCTGACCTCGGCCGGTTTCGAGATCACGCTCGACCCCGAAGAGGCGCAAGTGCTGCTGGTGAACACCTGCGCGTTTATCGAGGCGGCGAAGAAGGAGTCGCTCGACGCGATCCTCGAAGCGGCGGAGGTCAAGAAGCGCGGTTTCGGCAAGCGGCTGGTGGTCGCGGGATGTTTGTCGCAGCGCTACGCCACCGAGCTTGCGGCGACGATGCCCGAGGTCGACGTATTCGTCGGCACCGGCAACTTCCTCGACCTGCCGGAGCTGCTGCGACGCACCGAGGCGCCCGAGTCGCGGCCGATTCCTTACGCCGGCGCGGCGCATCTGCTGCCGACCTCGGCAATCCCGCGCGTGAAGACCGGAGATTTCTTCACGTCTTACTTGAAGATTTCGGAAGGCTGCAATCATAAATGCGCCTTCTGCATTATCCCGAAGATTCGCGGCCTGCATGAGAGCCGTCCGCTCGCCGACCTCGTCGCCGAGGCGCGCAATCTCGTCGCCGGCGGCGTGCGTGAGCTCAACCTCATCGCGCAGGACCTGACCGCCTACGGCCGCGACCTCGACCAGCCGTCTTCGCTGGCCGCGCTGCTGCGCGAACTCTCGACCATAGACGATCTGCGCTGGATACGGCTGCTCTACTGCTATCCGAATTTCGTGACCGCCGAGCTGCTCGACGCAATCGCCGATTTGCCGAAGGTGGTGAAGTACATCGACATGCCGCTGCAGCATGCAGACGACGCGATGCTGCGTGCGATGCGCCGCGAACGCTCCGGCGCGGCGCTGGTCAAGCTGCTCGAGCGCGTGCGCGAGCGAATTCCCGGCGTGGTGCTGCGCACCTCCTTCATCGTGGGCTTCCCCGGCGAGACCGACGCTGCCTTCGAGCGCCTGGTGGATTTTGTTCGCAATGAGCAGTTCGATCGCGTCGGCGTGTTCACCTATTCGCGCGAAGAAAATACCGCCGCGTATGATTTGCCGGACCAGGTGCCGGAGCGCGTCAAACGTGCACGGCGCTCGCGCCTGATGGCGACGCAGTCGGAGATTTCGCTGGCGAAAAATCGCGGCCTGGTCGGACACGAAGTCGAAGTGCTCGTCGAAGGCCCGATGCCGGGACGTTCGACCCGGTTGCGCGCGCGAACCTCGGGCCAGGCGCCCGAAATCGACGGCTCGGTATTTCTTGCGGGCGACGCCGAGCCCGGCGAGTTCGTCCGCGCGCGAATCGACAAGGCGCTCAGTTATGATCTGCACGCAACGGTCGCCGGCGCGGCCGCGTAGTATATTTGGGAGTCGGAAATTCAATGACCAAGAAACCAGTTGCCGCGAACCGCAGTAAGTTCCTTGTCAAAGCGCGCGAACAACTGCTCGAAACCAAGAACAAACTGCTCGGCGAGATCGATTCCGAGCTGCGCGCCGAACGCGAGGGCAACAAGGACGAGGGCATGGACACCTACGACCTTGCCTCCGAGGAGCGCGATCGCGAGATCAACGTCATTTTGTCGGACCGCGAACGCGTCAAGCTCAAGCAAATCGACGACGCGCTCGCGCGGCTCGACGACGGCAGCTACGGCGTGTGCGAGTCATGCGGACTGGAGATCGCCGAGGAGCGGCTCGAAGCGATGCCGTTCTCGCGCCTGTGCCGCGACTGTCAGCAGGACCAGGAGCGCGAGGCGAAATCGCAGCGGCGTTTCGATGACGAGCCCAATACCTACCGCAAAGTAGGTTCGACCGACGCCGACGACGACAACGCCTAGCGTGGAACGTCGTAGATTGTTTACCGTGCCCCGCAAACCAGTCATGCTAGTCATTCCATCAGCGCCCCTTGCAGTCCTTAACGACTGTTAGGTTGGGCGCGGTAAGGATTTCAGCAACTGGCCCTATGAGGATATTTGCCGATATTGAAAACGGTGCGTCCGCCGCGCCGTCCGTCGACATGGTAGCGTTACGCGAACGAATTCGCGCCAACCTTGCCGGCGTCGGCGCGACAATCGCTATTGCAAGCGCGCGCGGCGGAGTCGGCAAGAGCATGCTCGCGGTGAATGTCGCGGCAGCCTTGGCGATGAAAGGCCGCAAGGTCGCGATCGTCGACGCTGACCTCAATTCGCCGAGCGTGGCCGCGATGCTCGCGATGAAACCGCAGCGGCTCTTGCCAATGATCGAAGGAATCGAGCCGGCCGCCGGACCGCACGGCCTGCGCGTGGTGTCGAGCGATCAGCTTCCCGGCGGCGAGCCGCCTCCGATGAGCTTTGTGCAGGATTACGATGAAAGCGACGGCCACAATGGCGACGAGCCGGCTCCGCCCGCGCCAGCGCGTCCGGCCGAGCTGAGTTATCGCGACGCGCTGAGCCGAATCCTGTCGCAGTCACAGTTCGGCAACGTGGATTTGTTGCTGATCGATCTCGCGACCGGTCTCGATCGATTGTATTCGCTGGCCGGCATGGTCGCGCTCGACGGCGTCCTGCTGCTGAGTCATCCTTCCGCGCAGGACACCAGCGCCGCGCGCCAGGCGATGAAGATTGGCCACGCGCTCGGCGTGCCCATCGTCGGCATCGTGGAGAACATGGTCGGCTTCAACTGCGACGGATGCCGTTCGGTGCGGCCGCTCTTTCCGGAGGGCGATCTCCATGGGATCGCGCGCGAGGCTGCGGTGCCTATCCTGGCCCGGCTCGCGTTCGAACCGCGGGTGGCGGACAGCAGCGACCGCGGCGTGCCGTTCGTGCGCGAGTACGCGTCCACGCCCACCGGCAAGGCGCTCGCCGAAATCGCAAACCAGCTCGATGCGATGATCGCGGCGCGTGCTCGTGCAGCCGACGTACCGCCTGGCTAAGTCTCAATCGCTATCGGAATCTTCGTTCTCGTCCGTCGCGGTCAGCACCGAGTCGGCGACGCGCGAATATTCGAACATCCCGGCTCCGCGATGAGCGCCGGTGCGGAAGGTTGCGAAGCCGAGTGACGTGTAGATGCGCGACTGCTCGGGCCCCGGCCGCGACAGCGGAATGAAGCACTCGACATCGCCTTCGATCTCGCAAGACGATCCATCCGCGCGCTTCAAACACGCCAAAATACGATGCGGCGGCTCCTCGACCGAGGGCGTTTCGATCGTCAGGTCACCCAACTCGCACACCGACCAGCCGTCGGCGCCCAGAATCCTGGCGCTCTGATTTGCCGGTGCGTCTGCGGTCGCGACGGCGCGCGCTTCAAGCGCGCGCGGCGCTTCTTCGTCGTCGAAAGAAGCCCAGATCATCCTGCGCGTAGTGAATTTCTGCGGCCCCAATCCGGTGAACGACATCCCGGCGCGCGCAAATCCCTGCACCGTCCGCTTCGCGCCGTCCAAGAAAACCCGTCCCGCGACTCGGCCAAACGCAGCGCTTGAAGATGGCCCATACTGCGGCGCGCCTGACGACGCGAGAATCCGGTCGAAATCGAATTCGCCGCCCGCGCGATCGATCTGAAATCGCACGTCGACTTCGGTCGCGCAATCGAGCCGTCCTGACGCGAGCGCGCGTTCGATGCTCAGATAGGCGGTGGCGTCCGGCACAATGACGGCAGGGCCATGGAATGCGAGCACGATCGAGTCGCCGTCGCGCGTCAACGAGAGCGGGCCGTGTGTGACGGCGCTCGCGGATCGCGCCGGGCGGCCTTCGGCGGTGAACAATGCCGCGCGATGACCATCAAACAGCATCATGATTCGCGCGCCCATGCCCGCGCCGCCGACGTCGAAGCTCGCCATTGCGCCGAACCGCGCGGCCGGATCGTAAAATTCGATACCGACGCGGCCGGGCGCCGCAACCGTCGCGGCTGCGCCGATTTCGGTTTTAGCCACCGCCGGACGCGGCGCACGATTCACGACGATCGGCGCGCGAGCGGCGTGCGGCTCCGCGGCGTCGGCCGAGAAGACCTCTGCGATCGCGTCTTCGCATCGCGCACGCAAGTCGCCGGGCATCCTCAGTGCGACCGAGAGTTCCAACTGGGCCGCGTCAACGACACCGCGCATCGAAATTTCGGAGATCGATCTGAGCGGCGCGTTCGGACTCTCGCGATGACGTGCGGTGAATGCCTGCAGCAGATTCTGCAAACCGCCGCCCGGGTATCGCATCCCGTAAGTCGGCTTGATCCCGTGGTGACGCAGACGTTCAGCCAGTCCCGCGAGCGGGCCGTTGATAAAGCCGTCGCACGCCGAGACGCATGCAGAGCCGGGCGGCCGCAGCTCGCCGCCGGCGCTTCGTAGTCCGAGTCCGAAATCGAGGCGCGGCTCGATAATGTTCCAGCCGTGGATGAGAAGCACCGTGACGTGGCCGTGGCGTGCGACGATTGCGTCGACGCGCTCCGCGATCATCTCGAGCAGCCACGGCGCACGCTCGATTATCTGCGACAGCCGGTTGCAGTCGAGCCGGTTGCGATCCATCGCAACGTTGATCAGCGCCGACGCGCCAAGCCGCGCCGCAAGTCCGCGCGTGATGTCGGCCGTGTGCAGGTCGTTGACCTTGGGATTCAGAAGCGAGCGCGTGCGCGGCTCGGCGCGTCCGCCGTGCGGCGCAATCAGCAGCAGCGGAGAATCGCAATCGATCACCTCGAGCCATGACTCGGATGCGACGTTCACGCTATGAAGCCCGGACACCGGCATTCAGATCGACGCAGCTCGATGAAGCTTGAGCGCGGCACGCGCCTGCAGCACGAACGACGCGATGAAGTAGTACGCGATGTAACTCAGGCCGGCCCATAACATGACGCGGTTCACCTCCGGCAGCATCAGCAGCGATGCGACCGTCAAGAAGCCCCAGATGATTCCGAGCGTGAGCGTGATCGGGCGCAGCGGGACGGTGCGATTCGGATAGATATATTTGAGCGGCAGGAAAACCATCACGCCGAGCACCACCAGGACCGCGACATTGAATACGGTGCTGGCGCCGAGGCAGTAAAGATAAAACGCGACGAGATTCCAGTAATTCGGAAAGCCGAGAAAGTAGTGGTCCGGCGTTTTGGCTTCCGTGTGGCAGAAACCGTACACGCTCGCGAGCATGACGAAACACGCCAGCGCCAGGCCCCAGTGCGAATCCGGGATGATGCCGGCCTCGAGCATCAGGAACACCGGCGCCACGGTGTAGGTGAGGTAGTCGACGATGTTGTCGAGCAGCGCGCCGTCGAAGGTCGGCACGCGAGTCTTGACCATCAGCCAGCGCGCGAGCGGACCGTCGCTACAATCGATGATGGTCGCCGCGCCCATCGCGAGGAACGACTCGCGGTAGTCGCCGCGCGAGGCGAAAAAGATCGCGAGCAGGCCGAGCGCCGCGCCGAGCGCGGTATATAGATGTACGCCCCACGCGCAGGCCGTGAGAAATTTCTGCCTCGGGAAGACTCGCGGCAGATTTGCGGCTGCGCCTGATGAGGTCAAGTCATTTGGCCGGCTTGAAATCGCGCGGCCCGAAATATTCTTCGAGCACGGTCATGAACGGTCCGCATGCGCGATGCTGTTTCACGAGCTTCATCGCCTCTTCGAGAGACATTTGCCGATATGCACGCAGGAACGCAATCGCCAGCGTCGGCGCGCGATTCATCCCCGCATTGCAGTGGAGGTAGACGCGCGAGCCGTCGCCGACCAGGTCGCGCAGGTCGTGCAGCGCGACCTCGAGCCGCTCGGCCATCGCGTCCGCGCTGCCATCCTGAATCGGAGTGCGCACGTAGTCGATCCCGTGCGCGTCGTACTCGGCGCTCAGCTCACGGTTATCCAACCCGTTCATCCGCAGGTCGTCATCGTCCTGCAGATTGTGAACCGCGGTGATTCCGTACGTGTCCTTGAGCCAAGCGATATCAGCCTGGCTGGGATACTCGCCGACCAACAACTCGTCCGAGATTACACTGACCGACGGCCGCCGGTCGCCGCGACTCGGTCGCGCGCCGTTGTCAGGCCGCTTGCTGAACCAATCAACCATTACCCAAATGTAACCATCCGGCGGGTAAGTATTCCAGCGTCAGCTTGAGGCCGCGGCGCTGGGCTGTCACGCCTTGGCGTGACCGCGCGGCAGCTCCGGCGAGCGATCGCTCCGCGAGCGCGCGTGCTTGACCGGTTCGACGCCGTTGGAGGTCGCGTCGATTTCGGCGGCGCGAGGCAGGCGTGAGCGCGATCCGGAAAGCGCGATGACCGCCGCGCGCATCATGTCGGAAATCTTGCGATACGCACCGGCGCCTTCGGAACTCGCCGCCAGCTCGCGCAGCGCATCCGCCGTAATCGCGCGGCCGATGCGGACTTCCACCGGATGACGCCGCGGGATGAGGCTGCCCTTGCCCATCACGTCATGCGTGCCGCGAATCAGCACCGGCAGCACGTCACATCGGCTGCGCAGCGCCAGGAATCCCGCGCCGCTCTTGAACTCGTGAATCTCGCCGTCGGCCGAGCGCGTGCCCTCGGGGAACATCAGGACGCTGCGCCCCTGCGCAAGCTCGGCCAGCGCGTCTTCGAGCGATTCGAGCTGCGCGCGTTCGCGATCGAATGGCATCAGCGAGGTGAAGTTCGACGCGAGGAACCGCCGCGCCGGCGTGTTGAAGAAATAATCCCTCGCGGCGAGCACGCGGATGTCGTCGCCGATTGCGCCGAGCGCATGACCCACCAGGCTGAAGTCGAGATGACTCGAATGATTCGCGACGACGATGAAGTTGCGGTTGACCGGGATGTTGCCGCGGCCCAGAACCTTCGGCTTCAGCCATCCGTCGAAAATCGCGCGCTCCGCTCCTCGCACAGCGAAGCGGCCGAGCCACTTCAAGGGCGCCGGCAAGTGCACCGTGTAAGGCTCGGCGAACTTTGCGTACGACGGCATCCGCGGACGAGCATTGCCGCCCGGCTGTGCGGCGAGGAGTTGCAGATCGCCGACAGTGCGCACGTCGGAAATTTCCTCCAGCGCTATTTCGCGGCTCGCGCGCTCGCCAATCAGCTCGCCGATTTCGGCCAGCGCGAGCGAGTCGAGACCCAGGTCCTCGATCAAGCGGGTCGCCGGCGTGATGTTGACCGGCTCGGTCGCGATCAGCGCGAGCGCCTCGGCTAGCCACGTCTCGACTTCGGAGTTGGCCGTGTCGGCGTCGGCGTCGCTCGCGCGAACGTCGAGCATCCGGCGCAGTGTCGCGGCCACGTCGGCGCGTTTGATCTTGCGGGTGCGCGTGCGCGGCAGTTCGGCGTCGGTGAAGCGGAGGATTCGGATGCGCTTGTGCACGCTGAGCTCGCGCGCGACCTTGTCGAAGTCACTGCGCAGCCGATCCTCGACGGCGCGTCGGCTCTCGCCGCGCGCGTATGCAGGCACGACCATCGCCGCCACCTGCTCGCCCTGGCCGACCTTCAGGCCGACCACCGCCATCTCCTTGACGTACTGCGAACGGCCGTAAATTTCTTCGAGCTCTTCGATATAGATGTTGTTGCCGCCGGAATCGACGATGACTTCCTTGGCGCGGCCGACGATGTACAAACGCCCATCGTCGTCGAAGCGCCCGAGGTCGCCGGTGTGAAGCCATCCGTCGACGAGAACCTCGGCGGTCGCGGCTTCGTTGCGATAGTAACCCGCCATCACGTTGGGTCCGTGCACCACTATCTCGCCAATCGATCCGGTCGCGGGTGCGAGGTTGATCTCGATGCCGTTCAGCGGTCTACCCACCGCGCCGACTTGCAACGCTTCGTCGGGCCGCGCGACCGCGAGGACCGGCGCACCTTCAGTCAAACCGTAGCCTTCGAGCAGCGGGATGCCGATGTCGTTGAAAAACTCGGCGACCCGATGGGGCAGGGCGGATCCACCGCTGACGGCAAGCCGCAGCCGTCCGCCGAGTGCAGAATGAACCTGGCGGAAAACGATCGAGCCGAAGTTGAGGCCCGAGTTCGCGTCGAGCCGGCGATTGAGGTCGCGCAGGTTGTCGAAGGCGGCGTGAAAAAACGGACCGCGCGCTTCGACTTCGTCCACGATGCGTCGATGAACCGCCTCCCACACCGCTGGCACTCCGATCAGCGCGGTCGGACGCACGTCGGCGAGCGTGCGCGACAGCGTTTTCGCATCAACTTCGAGCGGGTAGACGATCGTGGCGCCGCTGGCGAGCGGCAGCAGCATCCCGCAAGTGAACTCGAACGCGTGATGCAGCGGGAGCAGCGACAGGACCACGTCGTCGGCGCCGAGGATGAAGACGCGCGACAGCATCGCCACTTCGGCGGCGAAGTTGCCGTGCGACAGCATCACGCCCTTGGGCGTGCCGGTGCTGCCCGACGTGAAGAGGATCGAAGCCAGCGCTTTTCGTTCGGGCGGCGCGGGTGGAGTCTTCGCGTCGCCGCGCAGGATGAATGGACGCGCGAGCTCGGCGAGATCGAGCTCGATGAGTTTCGGATAAGCGTCGGCAAGTCCGGCGCCGAGGCGTCGGTGAACCGCGCTCGAGCGCAGCGCGGCGGTGGGTTCGGCGATCTTGCAAAGTGGCGCGAGCTCTTCGGCGGAAATCAACTGATCGAGCGGCACGGCAATCGCGCCCGCGCACAGAATTGCGAAGTAGCCGAGCACCCAGTCGGGCGAGTTTTCGCCTATCAGCAGCACGCGGTCACCAGGCTTGATGCCGCGTGTGGCCAGCAGTAGTGCCGCGCGATGCGCACGGTCGCGCAACTCACGATAGGTCGTCGGCGTCTGCTCGCCCGACGGCCGCCGCGCGATCATCGCGACGCGAGAGCCGTAGCGGTCGGCGGCGCGATCGAGCATATCGACCAGGCTGCGATGACGCGGCAGCGACTTGGCGCGGCCGCGCGTGTGGAGATCGAGCTGCGGGAAGATATGCCGGCGCAGGCCCGGCAGGTGAATGTTGATCCAGTAGTCGCGCCAGTCGATCAAGTCGGGACGAAACGGATGATGCTCGGCGTCGGCCGGCTTGAGGCTCGCGTACAACTCGCGAATATTGGCGCCGTGAAAAGTATAGATGAGCTTCTGGATGTAGGGGCGATAGACCTCGACCAGGTCGCGCGCGAGGTCGGTGTTCTCCTTGAATTTGTCGATCGCGCCTTCGATTTTCTTCGCGCGCTGATTTTCTTCGCCAACGACGCTGCGCGCGAAGGCAGCCACCTGCTTGAGAATCTGCGGAACCTTGTTGCTGGCGAGGTCATAAGTATTCTGCGAGACGACCACCGCTTCCAGATGAGGCCCCAGCCAGCGCATCGTGCCACCGTCCTTGCGATGTTCACGGCGATTGCTGAGCGCAGTCAGCTCAACCAGCCGGCGCATCGGCAGCGGATTCCGATCCGACGTGCAGAGCTGGTAGATGGGCTTGTGCTTGCGCGTCAGCAGCGCGCCGAGAATCGGAATCATCGCATGCGCCGCGAGATCGACCGGGATTACGTCGAGCACGAGCTCCGCTTTCGCAGGATAGAACCGGTAGCCGCGGCCGGCGAGATAAGTCAGCGGCGCGCTGGTGTTGACGCCCTGGTTCCATCCCGGGAACGGATCGCGTAGCGCGCTTTCGATGATCGCCGGGCGGACTACCGTGACGTTGAGCGTGTCGCGATGCGCGAGCACGAGCTGCTCGCCGAGACTCTTGGTGTAGCTGTACGTGTTGGGCCATCCCCAGGTCTGCGCGCGCTCGCGGCCAACTTCCTTGAGCCGCTCCTCGACCCATTGCTTGCGCCGATGCTCGACGGACGACTCGCGCGGTGCGTCGGAGTCGGCGTCGTCGCCGCGAAACTCCGCGTGACGAAGCTGATCGCGCGACTCGGCCTGCACGCGCTCGATCGCCGCCAGCGCGTCGCGAATCTCGCGCTCCAGCCGGAACGACTTTCGCCCGTCCGGGCTCCAATCCTGCGGGATGTCGTCTTCGTAGCGATGGCCGTCGGCGGCGCCCGCGACGTAGCACGTCGACACATGCACCATCGCGGCGCCCAGCTTGCGGCAGAACTCGATCACGTTGGCGACGCCGGTGGTGTTGACCTCGATGGCCTTTTCCAGCGACGCCTCGAAGTTCACGAGGCCTGCGCTATGCACCACGGCATCGAGAGTACCCGGCTTGAACGGCGTCGCATCATCGGCGAGCAGGCCGTTGTTGGTAATGTCGCCGGGCACGATGACGATCTTTTCTTCGATATAGCGATCGAATCTGTCGCCGAGATGTTCGCGTAGCGGGCCGAACACCGGCGAGTCGAGAATCTCGCGCCGAAAGCGGCCGTTACTGCTGCGCCGGTCGCCTCGAATCAGGAGGTAGACGCGGTCGAGCTCGGGATGCCATCGCAGGAGAACCGCTAGGAACACTTTGCCGAGAAATCCGGTCGCGCCTGTGAGCAGGATGCGGCGCCCTTTGAAGATCTGCTCGAGCGGCGGCATCGCCGCACCGTTTCGTTTGCCGTTGCTACTCGACATCGGCGATCACCAGTGGCGGCAGATGCAGGTAGGTTATCGAGGCCGAGCGTCCCAGCTCCGAAGTCGCCATCGCAATTGCCTCATCGAGCGTGTCGGCCGCTTCCCATCCCAGCCGCGCCGCCACCTCAGGCTCCTCGCATCCCGCCGCGATCACGCGCCCGACATGCTGGCGCGCCGGCTCGCCCCAGTACCACATGTAGAACGGATGCACGCCGTGGTACGCGTTGCCGTAACGGTACATGTGGATATAGGTCGGGTTGCGCGCGAACTCGCGCTCGAAAGTTTTCTCGAGCTCGACCGCGTCGGTCGTCTCGGCCAGGCATCGATGGAAGAACTCGATGTAGCTCGGATGATGCTCGGGATGGAACTCGTCGCGCAGCGGATGACAGATGATCATCGTGCCGCCTTCACGCACCAGCGGCTTGTTGCGATACATGTTGAACAGGTAGCCGAGCCCGGTGCATTGCACGAGCACGGGATTCATTATCGAGTTCACGTTGTACGGACAGACGTACGGAACACCGACGATAAGTATGTCGGCCTGTCCTTTCACGGGCACCGCATATTGCTGGAACGCGCGCGCGAGCGCCTTCTGATGCACCGTCTCCGTGTCGCCCGCCCACACGCCGATCATCCCATACGGCGCCGCGTAGTTGTGGAGCATCGTGCGGCGCATCTCGTTCGACATGTTCCGCATCGTCCACTGAAAGCCCTTCAGGCGCGTGCGATCCCAATCGGTGAAGTGGTCCTCGTTCTTGTGCAGGAAGTCGAGCATCCCGCCGTACATGCGCGTGTTCACCGCAGTCTCGATTTGAAAAATCTTGACCGACTTGTGAATCAGCTTGCCCATCCGGTCCGATGAACGATGCAGCGCCGAGCGCGTCGGGTCCATGTACGAGTGCGAGTCGCGCAGCGTGCTGACGTTGTGGTGATGACGCAGGCTCTGGTACGGCGCGAGGCCGACGGCGACCGACTTGTGCCCGCCGTCCATCGGCACCAGATTGATGTTCAAATAAATGAGCAGGTCCGACTCCGCCGCGCGCCGCGACAGCCACACTTCCTCGCCATGTTCAGTCTTGCCGAGCATCGCCAGCTCGGCGCGATTTTCCGCGTCGAAGTTGTAGAGCCGGTCCGGCCAGTACTGCTTGAATGCGCGCTCGCCGACCACGCGGCGAATCTCGGCCTCCGTCATCCGCCGATGCAGCGAAGTCGCGATCACGAGATGCACGTCGTCGACGCCGTAGTCGGCCAGGGTCTGCAGCACCTGGTTGAGCAGGCGCTCGCGAATGTCGGGCCGGCGCATCTGCGGCAGCGGCAGGCTGATGTCATCGATCGCGATCGTCACGCGCATGTTGGGACTGAGCTGCGCGAACAGCGGGTCCTGGTTTTCGGGATGGAGCAGGGCGTAGCGAACGGCCTGGTCGGGGTCGGCCAGCGGATCCATCGGCGGCGGCGGATAGATGACGCGCGTGCCGACCGGTAATTTCTCGAACAGAAATTCCTCGCCGTAGGGAATGATGCGGCGCTCGGAGCGTCGATTGACCCTGACGACCAGGTCGCTGCGCGCACCAACCTCGTGCCGAAGCTCCGCGGTTTTCAGTTCCTTAAGTTTTCCTTCAGGCCGCGCCATTCGAGCCTCGCGTCGATTGTTCGCTGTCGTGGTTGAGTTCCAGGTGATGATCGAAATCGCCGGCCGGCGCCGCGTCCGCGGCCTTCTCGAAATGAATGACCGGCCATTGCCGGCTGAGCGCGGCGGCGCGCAACCTGCGGTCGGGATTGACGGCGACGGGATGCCCAAGCGCGGCGAGAAACGCGGTGTCGTAATGCGAATCGGCGTAACCCCAGCAATCCGCCAATTTCATATCGTGCGCGGCGGCGTAGTCCGCACACCAGACCGCTTTCTCGTCGCCCGCCATCACGGGTTCAGCCAGCCGGCCGGTCGCGCGGCCGCGGCTGAAGACGAAACGGTTGGCAGCGAAGTCCGCAATCCCAAGATGACGCGCCAGTGGCGCGACTACGAAATCCGGCGATCCCGTTACGAGCACCGGATCGATCCCGGCCTCGCGATTCGCCTCGATCAACTCGACTGCGCGCGGAAACAGATGGCCGATGAGCACACGATCGCAATATTCCTCGCCGAGCGAGAACAGCCGGTCGCGCGACACGCCCTTGAATGCCTCGAACAGCACCGTGTTCAGCAGCCGGCGGTCGCGCTGTTCGGCGATATACAAACGCGGGATGCGCGCGGCGAAACCGAGCAGGTACGACACGCGCCCGGACCATTCGCCGACGTTGGCGAGGGTGAAAACGGCAGCGTGCACGAGATTGGTATCGACCAGCGTCCCGTCGAGATCGTAAAAAGCCACGCGGCGCCTGTGGGCTTTCAAACCCTTGTGGGCGTGGCCATTCGCCACTTTTTTAGCAGTGTAAACTGACATGTCAGTCTAGTTTTGTCACAAAAAAAGACTCGCTCGCGGATGCCGCTTTGCCTGCAGCCGGTGCCAGTTGCGGCACCAACTTGAACAGCTCGGGACGCGCGACGCCGCTGAGACCGAACTGCAGTATTTCCTCGACCAGCGCCGAGATGTCGGTGTCGTTGCTGCGCGAAAGCATCCCGATCACTTCCTTGATTCCGCCCAGGATTGCGTAGGAGACCGCGCGCGTATCCGAGTTGCGCACCAGGCTCATCTCGATTCCGAGATCGAGCGAGCGTTTGATCAGCGCCGCGATGCGGTCGTAGAAGTCTTGGATCTTGTCGTCGAGTTCGTGGTCGAAGCCGGTCGAATGGTTGAGCAGGATGTCGGTGAGTTCGCGCTCGGCGAGCACGTAGCTCAGCACCCGCGTCAGGTTCGCGCGCAACTGATCGACGGGATCCGCTTCGCCTGGTCCGACGCGCAGCCGCTGCACGCGCTGGGTCAACTCGTTGACTACCTGCTCTAGCAGCTCCTCGAACAGGTCTTTCTTGTTCTGGAAATAGAGATAGAACGTGCCACGCGCGATGCGCGCGCGGGCAATGATGTCCGCCACATTGGTCCTGTGATATCCCTTGCGGGCAAAGATGCGCTTGGCGTGGCGCAGCACTTGGGCGCGTCGGGCTTGGCGTTCCATCAGGGTTCTCGGTGCGCGGTTTTCTCCGTGCGGAGGTCTCAAGCTAGTTCGGGTCATTGGCAGTGTCAAACTGGTTACATGCGGGCTACGAAACTGCGGAGGTATTCGGATGAGCGACTCAAAATTCTGGGACAAGGTTCACGCCGCGGCAGCAAAGGCGACGTGGGCATATCTCGCGACTGCGGATGGCGCGCAGCCCAAGGTTCGCGTCGTGCATCCTGCATTTGAAGGCGAGCGCGTGTGGGTTGCGACGGGGCGCGCGTCGGCGAAGGCTCGCCACGTCGACAACAATCCCAAGGTCGAGCTCTTCTACCAGATTGGCGACGGGATGGTTCATCTGACAGTTACGGGCAAGGCAAAATTCGTAGAGGACGCTACCGAAAAAAAGCGAATCTGGGACGGCAAGGTTTTCGATTACGATCTGTCGCAGTTCTGGCCCGGCGGCGCGGCGTCGAAGGATTTCGGGCTGATGCTGATAACGCCGGAGCGCGTGGAGCTGACGTCGCTGCCCGAAATGATGACGGGCAAGAAGCCGGAGGTGTGGAGAGCGGGGCGGAAGTAGGGCGGGCGCGGCGGCGTTTACGACAGACGCGGAATCGTGAATCGCGGGCGCAGCCGCCCGCTGTATAAGGACCCTCACCTTCATCCTCTCCCTTACAGGGAGAGGAGACAGAAATAATATTAAACCGAATGGTTGACAATTGCTGTTGTCAGATGTAATTATTCAACCTGATGGTTGAGCAACAGTCAGCGCAGCTCGATTCTGTGTTCCACGCGCTCGCTGATTCGACGCGTCGGCAGATGCTGCGGAGCCTGGCTGGCGGCGAACTCAGTATCGGCGAGTTGGCCGCGCCCTTTAGGATGTCGTTTGCGGGCGCCTCGAAGCACGTCAAGGCGCTCGAACGGGCCGGCCTCGTGCGTAGGACTGTACTCGGCAGGCAGCACTTCTGCCGGCTGGACGCCGACCGCCTGGCCGAGGCGGACGAATGGCTCCGCTACTACGAGCGTTTCTGGAACAGCCGCCTCGACGCGCTCGAAGCCGAGCTGCGCAAACCCGAAAGTGCAACAGCGAAAAATCGAAGGAGGAAAAAACGATGAACGAATATGGCGCCGTCACAGAACCCCGGACTGTCTACTTCGAACGCCTGTTGCCGGGTCCTATCGAGCGCGTATGGGCGTATATCACCGAGTCGGAGAAGCGTGGAAAGTGGCTCGGGACCGGCGAAATGGAACTCCGCGTGGGCGGCCGCGTCGAGCTGAACTTCCATCATGCCGACCTGTCCCCGAAAATCGAGGCGACGCCCGAGCGCTTCAAGCAACGCGAGAGCACGCACCTGGTCGGACGCGTCACGCGATGCGAGCCGCCGCGCCTGCTGAGCTGGATCTGGGACGTCTCGAGCGGGTCCGAGGTCACTTTCGAGCTGACGCCGCGCGGCGCCGACGTGATGCTCGCCCTGACGCATCGCGGGCTGCGCGATCGGAACGCGATGCTGAGTGTCGGCCCGGGATGGCATGCGCATCTTGGCGTGTTGGCCGACAATCTGAATGGCCGCGAGCCGGGGCCTTTCTGGTCGACGTTCGTTCCGCTCGAAGCAGAATACGCCAAGCGCATTCCGCCGGACTGAGGAATAGCTTCGCGCGAATGGGGCGAGCGGTCAGGTTCCGAAGAATGCGAGCAGTTCTTCGGTGAGCGCGTCCGGGGCTTCCTCGGGGATGAAGTGGCCGCATTCGAGGCCTTTGCCGCGAACGTCGGTCGCCCAATTCTTCCAGACTTCGAGGATTCCCGCGCCGCGATTGGGACGACCGAGTACGCCCCACAACGCGAGCATCGGCAGCGCGATCTTCCGTCCCGCGACGCGATCGGCTTCGTCGAATTTGCAATCGCAGGTGATGCCGGCGCGGTAGTCTTCGCAGGTCGCGCGAATCACTTCGGGATTGCGGAACGCCTCACGATACGCGGCGAGCGCCTCGGGAGTGAAGGCGTCGGGGCTGCCGCGCCAGGCTCCGAGCGAATGTTCGAGAAAGTAGTCCGGGTCCTTGCCGATGAGTGTCTCGGGAAATGGCGCGGGCTGAGTCAGAAAATACCAGTGATAAATCGCGCGGGCGCCGAAACGATCGACGCGTTCGAACTGCTCGATGGTCGGGATGATATCGAGCGTCGCCGCGCGCCGCACGCGGTCGGGATGGTCGAGCGCCATACGATAGGTAACGCGCGCGCCGCGGTCGTGCCCGGCGACGTCGAAGCGATCGAAGCCAAGCGCGCGCATCAGCTCGACCATGTCCAACGCCATCGCGCGTTTGGAGTAGGGAAGATGCTCCTTGTCAGTCGCGGGCTTGCTGCTCGCGCCGTAGCCGCGCAGATCGGGAATGACGAGCGTAAAGCGCTCAGCCAGGCGCGGCGCAACTTTGTGCCAGATGACGTGAGTCTGCGGATAGCCGTGAAGCAGCAGCAATGGAGGTCCGCTGCCGCCCTGAAC
>JBEKLS010000090.1:0-16972 GCA_050010075.1 Binatus sp. (SeqCode)
GGCGCCAGTCCGATCGCCTACCAGGCCGCGATGGTTCTCACCGGTATCGTGTTGGCATTCGGACTGGCGAGATTCGCCGAGAACCTGCGTCTCTCATGGACGGGTATCGCGTTCATTGCCGCCGCGCTGCTGATTGCTGTTCGGTCCTACTACTGGAACTTCGCCCATGCAGTTGAAGCCGCGCTCTTGTGTCACGCGATCGCGGCGCAAGCCGGCGGCAAGACTCCGACCGCGCTGGCATTGACGACCGCGGCAGTCTTCGCGAAGCCGAGCATGGCGTTTTTCTACGGCGCGTGGCTGCTCGTCGTCGCTCTGTTGAAGTTACGCGCCTCGGGCAGCTTGACGCGGACGGCGTTGGTGAAGCTCTCGGTTCCGTCGATAGTGGTGGCGGCTGCGCTGGCCGCTTTGATGATCGGTGTTTATGGCGGGTTGCCGTTATGGCGCACGTTAGTTCCGGTCAGCGGCGCCCACGCGTACCGCGTGCAGCATCTCGGTCTGCTGGGTGAGGGCCAATACTTTTTATATTCTCCCGGGGTCAGGCCCGGCTACTACGTGGGCACCTTCGCCGGAATCTGGATAGTGGGAACGATCTGGCTGATCGGCGCTGCCGCAGTCGGCGCATCTCGTTTCATCGCCGGTTTGCGAGATCACTTGCCGGTCGAGATGGCCATCGAAATGGTTTTGACCTGCGGGCTGCTGCAAATATTTTTCATCACGATTCTTTTTGGAACCGCGCAGTCGTGGGCCTACTACTCGTACATCCTGGTGATGGGGATTGCGGCCTCGAGCAAGTTGTCGCAGCAGGCCGGCTACGTCGTGGCAGGATTCGCCTTCTTGGCTCTTTTGAGTCAGAAGGCAACCTGGCAAGACTCGATTCGAGCGTGGCGCATGACCCGCCCCGCGCCGGACGCGCTGGGGTTGTGGACCTCGCCGGACGAGGCGAACGAGTGGAGCATCGTTCGCAAACTCGCGACAGGGAAATCTGCAACTATTCTGAGTTGTGACGGAAGCGCCGAAGTTGAATTCGCCGAATTTCGCAAACCGGTGAGCCTTTTCCTCGTCCGGGGACTTGCCACTTCCGGCGAGATCGAGCGAAAGGCCGAACAAATCTCATCGTCTTCGATCGTAGTCCTTCCGCAGTTTGATGAGGCGAGCTTTTGCCAGTTGCCCACCTGGCCGGAGTTCGCAGCCCCATTGAAAAGCTTCCGGCCAATTTCGGCGGGAAAATACTTCAACGTGCTCGCAAAGGACGCCGATGCCCCGCCAGCACCTGACGATTCGCCGGCAGCGCGCTGATTGAGAAGCAACCGTGAGGTTCAACCTCTGCAACCCTTCTTGTTAGTATCCGGTGATTTCGTGAAGACCGGCGGAATGGATCGCGCCAACTATGCGCTGGCTGCGTATGTGGCCGGCTGCGGCGCCGAGACTCATCTCGTGTCGCATCGCGTCGATCCAGCCTTGAGTTCGCGACCGAATGTGATCTTCCATCGTGTGCCGAAGCTGCTTGGATCTTACCTCGCCGCCGGACCGCTGCTTGATCGCGCGGGACGCCGATGGGCCTCGAAGGTGACCGGCCGCGCGGGCCGGGTAGTTGTTAACGGCGGAAATTGTCGCTGGGGCGATATCAACTGGGTCCACTATGTGCACGCCGCGTTCGGGTCCGTGGCCTCGGGCTCTCTCGCGCGGCGGATCAGGCTGAAAGCGAGTCACGCGATGTTCGTTGCGCAGGAGAAGGCGGCGCTCAGCCGGGCCCGCGTCATCTTCACCAACTCGAATCGCACGCGCCGCGACGTAATCGAAAAAGTCGGAATCCGCAACGACAACGTCTATACCGTTTACTACGGCACCGATCCGGACGAATTCCGGCAGCCGGCCGAGGGCGAACGCACGGGGTTAAGGTCCGAGTTGGGACTGCCGCCCGGCCGCTGCCTCGCAGTCTTCGTTGGCGCCCTCGGCGATCAGCGCAAAGGCTTCGATACGCTGTTCGACGCGTGGAAGATTCTCTGCGCCGACCCCGCCTGGGAAGCGGACCTGGTCGTGGTGGGACAGGGAGCCGAGTTGCCGCGTTGGGTCGCGCGCGCCGCGCAGTCAGGCGTCGGCGGAAGGATCCATTTTCTCGGTTTTCGGGCCGACGTCCCGGCGATTCTCAGGGCATGCGACGTCATGGTGGCTCCGGCGCGGTACGAGGCTTATGGACTCGCCGTGCAGGAGGCGCTCTGCTCGGGATTGCCGGCGCTGACCGCCGCCGACGCGGGAGTTGCCGAACGCTATCCCAAAAATCTGGCTGATCTGTTGCTTGCGGATCCGCGGGACGAGCGTGAATTGGCCGATCGCCTTCGAAGATGGCGCGCGAATCGCACTTACCTCGCTGCTGAGGTTCAAAAGCTCTCGCGCGAAATCAGCACTCACACCTGGGAACGGATGGCGCAGCAGATTCTGGAAATCGCGGAGGCTCAAGCTTGACGCCGCGCCGTATCGTGATGGCGATGATCGAGCCGCCGCTGCCGTTCGGCAGCGCGGCTGCCCGATGGTACTATGTGCTGCTGAAAGGACTGGTCGAACGCGGTCATCGCGTGACCGCCTTTGCAGCCTGCTCGAAGCCCGAAGAGATCGAGAAAACGGCCATGCTCTTTCCTCCCGATCGCTACGACCTGCGATGCTTCACCTATCCGGTGCGTTCGGGAATCAAGGCGAAAGTGGAAACCTTTCGCCGACCCTATTCGTATATGTTCAGTCCGGAGATGCGCGATTCGCTCGAGCGCGAGCTGGATCAAGGATTCGACGTGTTACATCTCGAGCAGTTGTGGTGTGGATGGCTGGGGCTCGGCCATGCCGATCGCTCGCTGGTCAACGTGCATCACCTGGTTTCGATCGATCTCGAGGACGGCCGTTCGGAGCCGTGGATGCCATGGCTTCACAACCAGCTCGCGTTCAGGACGGAACGGAAACTGTTGCAGGCGTTCCGCTACGTCCGATCCTGCTCGCCCCGGCTCGAGCAGCCGATCAGAGCGATGAATCATGGTGCGTCGGTGACCACCGTGCCAGTTGGAATCGACGCCTCAGTCTACGAGTTCATCCCTGACGGCGGGCGTTCTCAAACCCCGGTGATCGGACTGATCGGGTCGATGGGGTGGTACCCGGGATATTCCGCAGCGGTGCGGTTGTTGACGCGTCTCTATCCGGCAATCAAGCGCGAGTTGCCCGAGGTCTCAGTGCGGATCGCAGGATGGTCGGCGCGCAGCGCGTTGCGCGATTTCGTCAACCTGCCGGGCGTCGAGATCGTCGAGAACGTTGCGGACACTGTGCCCTTCTTCGAATCGCTCGGGGTCATGCTCTACGCTCCGATTCGCGGCAGTGGAATGAAGATAAAAGTTCTCGAGGCGATGTCCGTCGGAGTTCCAGTGGTCACGACGACCGAAGGCGTCGAGGGCCTTCCGGCCGAGGATGGCGTACACGCGGGAATCGCGGATGATGACGACGGGCTGGTCGAGCGCACAGTCGCGATGCTGCGCGATGCCGGACGCCAGAACTGCCAACGGCGGGCGGCGCGCGCGCTGGTCGAGTCGCATTGCAGTCCTCACCGCACGGTCTCCGCCATCGAATCGATCTACGAGCAAATGGGAAGCGATCGCAATGGATTCAATCGGCACTGAACGCGCGTGGATGGTCACCGGCGCGGCGGGTTTTCTCGGCTCGCACGTGGTCGAAGAACTGCTCGGCAGGGGCGCGCGCGTCGTCGGCGTCGACAACCTGGACTGGGGCAATCCTGCACATCTGCAAGCGTTCGCCGACAACGGCAGATTCACGTTCGCGAAGGTTGATATTCGCGACTCGGCGGCGGTCTTGCGCGTCACGAAAGAATTTTCGCCGGCGTACATGATTCACCTGGCCGCGCTGCACTACATTCCTGCCGCGATGGCCGACCCCGCCGCCACCGTCAGCATCAATGTGCACGGCACGCAGGTGATGCTGTCGGCGGCGCAAGCGGCCGGCGTCGAGCGGTTTTTCTTCGCCTCGACTGGCGACGTCTACCGGCCCGCCGAGCAACCGCATCGCGAGAGCGATTCGATCGAGCCCTTCAACATCTACGGGTTGTCAAAACTGCTTGGCGAAAAGTTGCTGGAGCTGGCTTCGAAAGAACGTCCGCAGGCCCATTTCGTCGTCGGACGGTTGTTCAATCTTTACGGTCCGCGCGAGACCAACGCACATATCCTGCCCGAGATAGTCAAACAGCTGCGCCAGAATCCGCACGCGTCGTTGCGGCTTGGCAACCTCTCGCCGCGACGCGATCTGGTGCCGGTCGCAGACGCGGCCCACGCAGCGATCGAAATGCTCCTGCGTTCGTCGCCCGGCCTGCAGGTGATGAACGTCGCGTCGGGACGCGACTGGACGATGCGCGAAGTTATCGAACTGATGTCGGAGCTGCTCGGCAGGCCAATAGAAGTCACGACCGATCCTGCGCGGGTGCGCGCCGTCGAACGGCCTTATCTGCGCGCCGACGTTACCCGCCTGCGCGCGGCCCTCGAGTGGACTCCTGACGCTGACCTCAGGCGCGGGCTGGCCGGCTTGCTCAAGTCCGAAGGGCTAATGGACACAGTGAAGGGCGCCGCTTGAGAGTCGCATTCAACGCGCGCGGACTGTCGGAAGACAGCCTGCGGGGATGGAACCGCTACACCGTTAACCTGCTGGCCGAACTGTCACGGCAAGGTATCGAGCTTTACCTTTATACTCACAAGGAACTTCACGCAGACCACCTGGCGCGCCTGATGCCGGACAGTTATCGCGTCGTGCAGGCGCCGCCCATGCGCTATGTTAGATGGGAGCAGGTATGGGTGCCGACGCAATGCGCCACGGATCATGTTGACGTCCTGCACACGCCCATCAACTTCGGACTTCCGTGGCGCAGCCCGTGTCTGCGCGTGATGACGCTGCATGACGCGATCGACATGGTTTACTACCGCGCGCGAACGCGATGGTGGAAGAAGCTGGCGCCGGCTGACATCCGCAGCTATCTCTATCATAGGATGGCCGCCGCGAACGCCGACAGGATTATAACTGTCAGCAATCACGCGAGGATGGATCTGATAAGTCGTCTGCGTCTTGCGCCCGGGAAGATAGACGTAATCTATGAGGCCGCTGAAGCCCGGTTCTCCGAACCTGTCACCGAGCAGAGGATCAAGCAGGTTGGATTGCAATACCAGATTCCGTCCAGGTACCTGTTTTATCTCGGCGGCTGGGAGACCCGTAAGAACATACCGTTTCTGCTGAAGTCCTTTGCGGCGGCTGACCTGTCTGGCGTATCGCTTGTTCTAGGTGGAGGCAACGACTCGCAGAAGAGTGAACTGAGCGAGCTTTCGCGCGCCCTTTCCATAGGTGATCGTATAAGTCTGCTAGGATGGGTCAGCGAGCGAGACTTACCGGCTCTCTACGCGGGCGCCCTGGCCTTTGTCTATCCCAGCGAATACGAAGGTTTCGGCTTGCAACTATGCGAGGCGATGGCCGCAGGATGTCCGACGCTCGCGGCGCGCGCGACCAGTCTGCCCGAAGTGCTGGGCGCCGGCGGCGAGACCTTCGCGCTCGACTCAGCCGATGAGCTGGTCGCTTTGCTAAGACGTTTGAACGCCGACGACAGCTTTAGAAGCGATCTCAGCCGCAGAGCTCGATTACGTTCGGCCGATTTTTC
The DNA here is from genome assembly GCA_050010075.1 of Binatus sp. (SeqCode). Classification (GTDB taxonomy): domain Bacteria; phylum Desulfobacterota; class Binatia; order Binatales; family Binataceae; genus Binatus. The sequence continues at coordinate 5,684 of JBEKLS010000090.1, forward strand.
GTGGGCATCGACCGCCAGCCATACTATCGGCGTGTACGAAACGGCCCTGGCACAGCGCGAAGCTCATGAGCGACGAGCCCAGACTGCGTGATTGAATGAATATCTAACCCAAATGATATTATCATTCAGGCCTGGAAGCATAGCCGATATCGGCCTCTCATGTTTTGCCATGCACTCAGAAATGAGTTCAGATGTTAGAAAGGGGTCTTGCAGGTATGACTAATATCTAATGAAAGCGATCATCACAGGCGGAGCCGGTTTCATCGGGAGCAACGCAGCGGTCCGGTATCTTAAGCGTGGCTTCGAGGTGGTAATCATCGATAACTTCCATCGGCCGGGTACCCGGTCGAACTTGGCGTGGGTTAAATCCTGCGGTCGCAGCACCTTAGCCGAGATCGACATTCGCGACGGCGCGGCGGTAGAGCAGACCTTTCGCGCCCACCGCGACGCATCGCTTGTCTTGCACCTTGCGGGACAGGTTGCGGTGACTGCGTCGGTAGCTGACCCGCGCCTCGATTTCGAGACTAATGCGCTGGGGACGCTGAACGTGCTGGAGGCGATGCGCCGCGCGGAGATGGAATCTCCCCTCATCTATTCTTCAACCAACAAGGTCTACGGCGGGATCTCGGAAGTCGCCGTTGTAGAAACGCCCACCCGTTACGAATACTCGAATCTGCCGCACGGTATTGGCGAGGATCGCCTGCTTGATTTTCACTCACCCTACGGATGCTCGAAAGGAACCGCCGACCAATATGTGCGTGATTACCAACGAATCTATGGACTGAACTGCGTCGTCTTCCGACAATCGTGCATCTACGGAACGCAGCAGTTTGGCAGTGAGGATCAAGGTTGGATAGCGTGGTTCCTGATTGCCGCAGAACTCGGACTGCCGCTGACGATCTATGGTGACGGCAAACAGGTTCGGGACGTGTTGTATATCGAGGATCTGCTCGACGCGTTTGACGCTGCCGCCGCAGGAATTGCGATTGCGAAGGGCAGTATCTACAACGTAGGAGGGGGAATCCCAAACGCAATCTCACTCCTTGAACTCATTGACGTTGTGTCCAAACGGCTCAAGAAGGCTCTTCCATATACCTTCGCAGCGGCGCGGCAGGGTGACCAACGAATATATGTTAGCGACATTCGGAAAATCGAATCGGATCTGAATTGGAAACCGCGTGTCGGCTGGCAGGAGGGCGTGGGTATTGTGCACGACTGGGTGCGCGCGCATCGCGAGGAGTGCGTGCGCGCTTTGGGAGTCAGCGCGAATCCTCCAGCTGGGCAATAACGCCGGCGAAGATTGAGTTCGAGTCCAGATGATCCGCACCCTGCAATCCAATGAAGAAATCGTCTCGGCCCGCGACCGCCTTCGGAAGCGCGGTCTTGATTTCAGCGAGGCGGGATCGAAGCGCTTGTGGGACATCATGTTTTCGCTGCGCTTTCGGATGCCCGCGCCGTCCTGGGAAATGATGAAATCGTGGGATGTTGCGAACATGCTCGAGATAGCGGAGCGACAGCTTGCAAAAAGCAACGCTCCGGTGCTCGACCTGGGTTGCTACAACTCGGCGATTCTATGGGCATTGTACCGCTGCGGATTCAATCCCTTGTACGGCTGCGATCTAAATCCTATGTGCAGGTGGATGCCTTACTGGAATCACATTTACTACCGGACGGCCGATCTCACTCATACCCCTTACCCGGATCATACCTATGCGCTCATTACCTGCCTTTCCGTGATCGAGCATGGCGTGCCGGTGGATGCACTTGTCACTGAAGTTACACGGCTGCTTAAGCCTGGCGGGATTTTTGTATTCACGACGGACTATGACGCCACCGGAGAATCACACGTGGTGGCGCCGGAGTTGCGTCCATTCAAGCTTGATTGGAAGATCTTCTCCCGACTAGACCTATGGGAGATCATCGGCAAGTTCGAGCGCGCAGGCCTGTCCTTATTGGAACCGAATAGCATTGCCGACAAGCACGAAGCCCGTCCGATCACGTGGGAAGGACAGTCCTATACGTTTGTAATGGTCGCGCTCCGGGCTCCGACGCCATGAAGAAAGCGCGCATAGTTATAGTGACCGGTAACCCTCCTGAGATGACCTGCGGGGTGGCTCACACTACGGCCAAGCTCGTCGAGGAACTGAGAAGACAGCGGCCGGAGTGGGAGTTCTGGTGGCAATGCCGTCGTTTGAAGTTTTTTAATTCCCCGTTCAGCGTCGTCGGCGGCACGAGAACCATCCGGCCGAATCATACGTGGGATCGTCTGGGGACTTACCTGGCGACTATGACCTCGCGGGCGGAGAAACCCGACGTCCTGCATATCCAGGAAGCTATCCACTCATTTCACGAGACCGGCGCGGCCGCGACCATGGCAGAGGCGGCTAAATGTCCTGTTGTAACCACGCTGCATGAGTTTCACACGGAACTGGCGAGTGTCGACCACACCATCGATCTCGTCCGGAACTCAACCGCGGTAATCGCCAATGATGCACGCACCGCCGGTCGCTGCCGCGATAGCACTGGCAAGGCGCCTGATCTGATCGGATGGTCGCCCAGCACTATCACGCCCTCACCAACCTATCAGCGAAATCCAGTTCCGGGGTTCCTGACTACTTTCGGCATCATGGGTGACCTGAAACTGATGGAGTTGGTCTACGACGCGATCAGCCTGCTAGGACCCGTGCAGCGCGGACTTCGCTGGTGCATCGTTGGGCCGTTTAATCCCAATTCCAACCCGTACCATCGGCGGCTGCGGGAAAAATTTGATCCCTCATGGGTAACGTTCACTGGTCAACTGATAGCCGGGTCTGATGACGTGGAACTGGAAGCTATCTTTCAGAAGACCGCCGCGATGCTGCTTCCTTTTGCCGACGGTCCTTCGACCCGCCGCACGACGTTGCATGCGGCGTGGGCTTTCGGAATCCCGGTAATAACAACTCCGCCGCCCGAGGGCGAGAATGCAATTCTGAACGGCGTGAATTGCATAACCGCGCAGCCGGACTCGTCACGAAGCTGGGCGGATGCGATAGCTCGCCTGCTCGACAGTCCATCGCTATCGGAAAGCCTTTCAAGCGAAGGTCTCAGAACCGCTGAGGAGTTCAGCAGCAGGCATCTGGCCGAGCTACACCTGGATTTGTACGATAGAGTTATAGGTCTCTGAAGTTTCACTTCCGTCTTCAAGCTCTGTCCGCGCTCTGACTAGCCCGAGTGAGAACCACCCGTTTTCTGCTTACCTTCCTGAGTCGGGAGGCCTACACCGTCCTGACGCTGCTTATCGCTCTGTGGGCTACACCATTGTTGTTGCACTGGCTCGGCGACGAACGTTTCGGTGCGTTCCAGGTCGCGACTGACTGGCTTGGCTATCTCGGCCTGCTGGAGTTCGGACTTGGCGGTGCGCTGGCGCCATTGCTCGCGATGGCCGAGGGGCGCGGCGACGAGCGCGCCGCCCGAGGGCTGATGGTCACTGGAATTCGGAACTACGTAAAGGTGACGCTGATGATCGTCGCCGGCACCATCCTGCTCGCGACGATAATAACCTGGCTGATACCGGTGCAACCGCAGTACGCGCGCGATCTGCGCATAGCTATCCTTGTCAGCTTGATCGGATCGCTTATAACTCCGCTGTCGCCGTTTCGCGCACTCGCCGAAGCGCGGCAACAGGGTTACTGGGTCGGCATTTTTCTTGGAGTGCAGTCGGTAGTTATCACCGGCGGATCGCTCGTGATGGCATGGGCGGGATGGGGTATCACGGGTCAGGCGATCGCAGTGGTCGCGGGAGCGGCGGTCTTCAACCTGGGTTTATTGTACGTCGTTCGTAGCGAAGTTCCTGCTATCGCCGCAGCGGTGGTAGCTGCTCCGCGGGACGATGGAGCGCGCCGGGATCTGCGCAGATTGAATCTGCCTACCTTTACGCTGCAGATCGGTGGGCGGCTCTCGTTGATGACCGACAACATAATCGTCGCGCGATTTCTCTCGCCTTCGATCGTCGCGGCTTTTTTTCTCACCCAGCGCCTTGCAGTCCTGGCCTTGGCCGAGTTGCAGGGAATTGGCAGCGCGAGCTGGGCGGCGCTGGCGGAATTGAGCGTGCAGGGGCGCACCGAACTGTTCAATCGCCGGCTGATCGAGCTGACCCGCAGCGTGGCCGTGCTCGGCTTCGCGGTGTTGGTGCCCATAGTCGCCTACAACCGCGCGTTCATTTCGTTGTGGGTCGGATCGCAACGCTACGCCGGAGATTTGTTGACGATTCTTGCGGCGACCAACGCGTTGATGCTCGGCATCTTCTCGCTGTGGGGATGGTGCATCAGCGGAACCGGCGGCGCGCCGATGCTGACCCGGCCGCTGGTCGGACAGGCAATCGTCAACGTCACCTGCAGCATCGGATTCACGCTTGCCTTCGGACTGATCGGGCCGGTGCTCGGCACCACGGTCTCGTTTTTCGCGGTCAGCGCGTGGTTCATGCCGCGCGCGCTGGCCGAGCGCTTCGGCACCAGCCCCGCGCAGTTGCTGGCGGCGGTAGGAATCCCCGCTCTGCTGGCGATCCCGTTCGGCGCGCTCACATGGTGGTTCTCGACGACCTACGGCGCGACCGGCTGGATCGGCATCGCATGGCAGATGTCGGCTGCCGCCGGTCTTTACCTGGCGCTAAGCTGGCTGATCATTTTCCGCCGCGACGAGCGCGCGGACCTGTTGAACCGATTCAGAACGGCAGTGAGAGCGGTCGCCGCGTGATGGGACTTTTGAATCCCGGTCGCGCCGACAGTGAGCAGGATGGCGAAACCTAGAACCAGTGTCCTGATAGCCAGCCTTCGCCGACCGCAAATGCTAACGAAATGTTTGCAGAGCCTGGCTGCCCAAAGCACAAAACCCGGCGAAGTGATCGTCGCGTGGCAGGGCGATGACTCGGAGACGCGCGACACTGTTTCCCGAATGCGCGAATGCGTTGGCTTTGACCTGCGTGCAGTTCATTGTCCAGCGCCTGGAATAGTTCCGGCAGAGAATGCAGCGCTGGACGCCTCGACCGGAGAAATTATTCTGCTGATCGATGATGACGCGATCGCGCCCGTGGATTGGATCGAGAGGCACCTGTCCTATTACGACGATCCGCGGGTTGGCGCAGTCGGCGGTCCGTACGACAACTTCCTGCTGGACGGCACTGCCTATCCCAAGCGCGCCGTGGAGCCCGTCGGTGAGCTGAAATGGTACGGCAAATCGAGCGGCAACATGCACGATCATTCGCCGCAATGGCAAAATCGCGCGCCGCGCGAGATAGCACATCTCGTAGGCAACAACATGAGCCTGCGCCGCGCAGCCTTTGACCGCATGGAGGACGGACTGAGACCATACTGGCAGACGTTCGAGATGGAAGTTTGCCTGCAGGTGAAAGCTCGCGGCTACAAGGTGCTATTTGATTTTCAGAACAAGGTTCAGCACTACCCGACCGGCCTCGCGTACTCGCCGGGAAGGGACGGCGATTTACAGGTGAAGATTTACAACGGCGCTTACAACTATGCGTTCGTGCTCGGCAAGCACAGCCCATGGCATCTGCGGGCGGTTCGGCTCGGCTACCTCTTGGGCGTCGGATCTGTCAACGCTCCGGGAGTGATCGCCGTGTTGCCGGCGACTTCGCGCTACGGGCACCTGGGCCGGGAGCTGAGCATTCTGCTGAAGACCTGGCAGAGTCACATTGCCGGCTGGCGCGCCGGATCGAAAAAAAGAATGTCGACGCCGAACCTGTCTCGCAACTGATTTGCCGCGACGGTCCGATGGCCTCAATTGCAAACCCTCAGCTCGAAGATCAGGCGAGCCTTAAGCCTGCGCGCGCCGATGAACGGATAGTGACCAAGCTCAAGATCCGGGTGCTGGGTATCGCGACGCAGGGGGCAGGATCCACGGACGAAGCGCGGCTGCGCACGATGATTGCAGAGTTCGACGCCGAGATAATGCCGTTCGACCGTCGCTCCAAGCTGGGGATGCTGCGCGCGATCGCGCGAAAAATCAGGAGCCGGGAGTACGACCTCGTCGTGCTCGAAGGCACCGGTATCGCCGGAGGCCTCGCAGTCATCGCCGGGCGCGTCACCGCGGGCGTGCCCTACATCGTCAGCACCGGAGACGCGGTCGCACCTTTTCTGCGGCGGCTTTCAGTGTGGAGCATTCCATTCGCCGGAGTTTATGAGAGAGCACTCTGCCGTCTATCCGCGGGAGTCGTAGGATGGACGCCGTACCTGGTCGGTCGCGCGCTGACGCTGGGCGCTCGACGGGCCATAACTGTGCCGGGATGGGCGCCGTTTCCGCGGACGCGCGAGCATCTCGAGACCGCTCGGCGCGAGATCCGGGCGAAGTTGCAGATTCCCGCTGACGCAATCGTTTTCGGCATCGCCGGGTCACTCTTCTGGAACGATCGGGTGCGATATTCCTACGGCCTCGAACTGGTGCAGGCGATCAAGAACGTGCATCGCGACGACGTAGTAGCGTTGATAGTCGGTGATGGAACCGGGGCGCAGCGCCTGAGGGAACTTGCAGCCGATCGGATCGGCAAGTCGGTCTTCATGCCCGGGATTGTGCCGCAAGCCGCGGTGCCGGATTACCTGGCTGCGATGGATATCGGGTCACTTCCGCAAAGCGTCGACGGGGTCGGAAGCTTTCGCTACACCACGAAGCTCAGCGAGTACGTCTCGGTCGGTCTTCCCATCGTGACTGGACAAACGCCGCTTGCGTACGAGTTCTCCGACGACTGGCTGTGGCGGCTGGCGGGAGATTCCCCCTGGAGCGCGCAGTACACCGGCGCGTTAACTGAACTGATGGAATCCGTCAGCCGGGAAGAGATTGCCGAGAAGCGCAACCGCGTCGGCCGCCTGGGTTATCTGTTCGACCAGCAGGAGCAGGTCGCGCGCGTCACGTCATTCATCGGCGAGTTGTACGCGGATTGGGGTTCGCAAGCGAGGCGTTGAAGAGGATGGCGGTTACCAGGGTCGCAATACTCGCCGACTTCGCCGAAGAGCAATGGCCCAGCATGGATCTGATGGCCGAGATGCTGCAAAAGCATCTGAGCCTCGACTACTCATCCTCGATTGAGGCGACGCTGGTGCGCCCGTCTTTCGTTGCAATCGCCGGACGCTTGCCGAACCGGATCGCGGCGGAGAGGGCGCATAATGCGGATCGAATCTTCAATCGATTTGTCCGCTATCCGCTGTGGGCACGCACGCATCGCAAAAACTTCGACCTGTTTCACGTGACGGACCACAGTTACAGCCAACTGGTTCACCAGCTTCCCGCCGACAGAACGATTGTCACGTGTCACGACCTGGACACCTTCCGTTGCGTTCTCGAACCGCCGACCGAGGAGCGATCGCGGCCTTTTCGTGCGATGGCGCGGTACATTTTGCACGGTCTTCAGCGCGCGGCGCGAGTGATTTGCCCGAGTGTCCAAACGCAGCAGGCCCTGATCCTGAATCGGCTGGTTGCAGCGGACCGCCTCGGCGTCGTTCCGAACGGGGTCCATCCCGCATTCAGCGCTCCGATCACTTCCAGCGCGTCCGCGAAGAGCGACGAGTTGCTGGGCAAGCCGGAGGCGGGGAGCCTGGAAGTTCTGCACGTCGGCAGCACGATCCCGAGGAAACGAATCGACGTATTGTTGAATACGTTCGCAGGACTCGCGGACGAATTTCCTGCTGCCCGCCTCGTTCGCGTCGGCGGCGGACTTACATCCGAGCAAAAACAGTTGGCCCGCGAGCTTCATCTCGAGGGCCGGATAGTCGAGCTGCCCTTTGTCGAGCGCGACGTGCTGGCCGCCATCTACCGGCGGGCGGCAGTCGTGTTGGTGCCGTCGGAGGCAGAGGGATTCGGTCTCCCGATAATCGAGGCGATGGCCGGTGGAAGAACGGTCGTGGCCAGCGATCTGCCAGTGTTGCGTGAGGTTGGCGGTGACGCCGCGGTGTACTGTCCGGTGGGAAATATTCCAGTGTGGACTGATACTGTCGTGCGTGTCTTGCGGCAAGATGCCGCCGGTCGGCATCCTATAGGTAGCCATCGCGACGCCGCAATTGCCAGGGCTGCGCAGTTTTCATGGAGTAATTACGCCGCGAAATATGCCGAGATCTATCGTGCAATGAGCGCGTCGATAGCGGCGGCACCCTTCGAGGTTCGCGAAGATTCGTTACAGGTGTGACCGGCATCCAAATGCGGCAATCGTGCATCTATGGGACGTAGCGATTCGCCAACCTGCAACGTCCTGGATAGCTTTGCTTTCTGATCGCCGCGAGCCGCGCGCAGGAATATTTGTAACGTGAGCGGTGCCGTCCATCACCGCAATTTTTCTGCTCGAGTCTGATAGAATTTGGTCCTTGCATTCGGCGCGAATCCTGCATCTGCAGGTGAATGAGCGCTAGCCGCACGTGATGAAGGTTACAACAAACGGATCAAACCACGCGCAGCGACCAAGCGTCATGCACGTCGGCAAGTTCTATCGTCCCCACTTCGGCGGTATCGAGACGCACGTCGAAGCGTTGTGCGAGGAACTGGTCAAGACGATGGACGTGCGGGTGCTGGTCGCCAGCGACTCGCGCCGCAGCGAAGAATGTGTGATCGACGGCGTGAATGTCTCACGGGTTGCCCAATCCATGAGTGTTTTCGGGGCACCGGTCTGTCTTTCGATGCCCTGGAGGATTCGCAGCGCCCGTCCCGACCTCGTCCATCTGCATCTTCCCAATCCCGGCGGCGCCCTCGCCGTGCTGGCGAGCGGCTATCGCGGGCGCGTGATCGTCAGTTGGCATAGCGACGTCATTCGGCAGCACTCGCTCGCGAAGCTCTACAATCCGATCGAGCGCATCTTGCTCAAGAAATCCCGCGCAATCGTCGCCAGCTCGCCGAACTACATCGAGAGCTCGACGGTGCTCTCGCGCTTCAAAGATCGATGCCGCGTGATCCCGTACGGAATCGATTCTCTCAAGTACCAGAATTCCGATCCTGCCGCGGTGCGCTCGATCCGCGAGAAATACGGGCCGAAGATCGTCTTGATGGTTGGACGGCTCGTGTACTACAAGGGCGGCGAACACGCGGTGCGCGCGATGACGAAAATCGACGCGAACCTGCTCATCATCGGCGACGGTCCGTTGATGCAAAACCTGCAGCGGCAGGCGCGCGAGCTCGGAGTGGCGGACCGAATCTTCTTCCTCGGTAAGGTGCCGGGCTCGATTTCGCCGTACTACCAGGCGAGCGACGTCTTCATCCTTCCGTCTATCGCGCGCAGCGAGGCGTTCGGCATCGTTCAGCTCGAGGCGATGGCCTGCGGCAAGCCGGTGGTAAACACCGACCTTGCGTCGGGCGTGCCCTACGTCTCGATCGACGGCGAGACCGGTATCACTATTCCACCGGCCAGTCCCGAGGCTCTCGCAGCCGCGGTGAATTCGCTCCTCGAAAACTCCGCGATGCGCACCGCCTACGGGCATGCCGCGCTACGTCGCGTGCAGAATGAGTTCAGCCTGGACCTGATGGTTCGTCGCACGCTGGAGGTCTATCGCGAAGCGGGCGTCGAGATGCCCGCACCACATTTCGCGGCCAACGATTCTTCCTCGCAAGCGCAATCCTCACCTCAAGTAGCGATCCACTAGCCCGTCATTCCCGCATCTTTCTCTTTCTGAATACCGGGTGCAGGGGTCACCCCTGCCCAAGGAAGTGTGAAACCCACGGAGGGTTTCACGTTGAATGAGTGATTTCCCCTTCCCCGTCTTTAAGCGATGACCACGAGATTTGATCTCCGCCGCGAGTGGTTGTTTGCGGGATTGCTCGCCGCTTACTGCCTGATCTACGCGCTGTGGTATCCGGCGACCATTTCGATTGAAGACGAGAGCTCCAACCTCGCGCTCGCCTACAGCATCGCGCACGGCACCATCTACACCGAAACTGCCGGTCAGTTGTGGGGTCTTCCGATCGGGAGCCATAATGTCTCGAAGTTCTCGCCGTTTCACGCGGCCCTGCTGGTGCCCGCGTTCGCGCTAAACTGGAAGCTGGTCTTCCTGGTTTCCGCCGGCTTTTTCATCGCCGGCGCTTTCATCCTGCGCGCGACGCTGCTGCGCGACGGGCTCGGCAGCGGATGGACCGCGCTGTATTTTCTGCTGCCGGGCGCGCTCTACTATTCGCAGACCGCAATGGCTGGCGTTCCGGCCGCTGTGATGGCGCTGCTCGGCGTCTCGCTCTGCCTGCGTAGTCCACCGCGGCCGCTGCTCGCGGGTCTCGCATTTGGCGCGAGCGTGCTGCTGCATCCCTGGATGGGGCCGATTGCGATCGTCTTTTGCGGAGTCTGGATTCTCGAACAGCGCTTCAGCGGAATGCTCGAGCTGATAATCGGCTCAATTCCGTCGATCCTCCTACTGGCCGCGTACAATTTCGCGACGACCGGCAGCCCCATTCGAAACGTCTACACCATCCTGGGCCATCAGCATCTTTTCCGCGGCTCGCACCTTCTCGGATTCCTGACGTTTTACGTCGCCTCGATCGCGATTTTTCCGCTGGCCGGATGGATCGCCTTTTCCCGGCGATGGGCCGGGACTTACGCAGTGCCGGCGGTGGGCGCGGTGGTGCTTGCGATGGCTTCGCTCTACTACTATCGCGACGGCTTGAATTTCGGATCGGCAAGAGTCCCGGGCGGATTGGCGGCGATCGCCGGGCTGGTGCCGGGACAGCGATTCCTCCTGCCCTTTTCGATGATCGCATGCCTTCCCGCCGCGCGATTCCTGAGCGCAAGGTTATCGGCATGGGACAACCGGCGGCTCACGACCGCCAAGGTCGGCGCACTCGCAACGTTTGTAGTTGGTTTCGCGATGCTGAGTATCTTCCACCAGGCATACCTGCGCGCATTCGCGAGCATTCAACAGGCGATTCGCCAGAATCTTCCGCTGGACGCGCCGATTGCGGTGGATCCGCAGCTGGTCAAGGAATTCGCACCGCTGCCGGCAGTGTACAGCCATCTGACAGTTCTCGATGAAACCGATGCGACGCCGCGGGCGGCATACATCGCGATGCTGCTGACGCCGGGGCAATCTCCGCCGGACAACCTGATCCGCGATCGTGATTATGGGGAAACACACATCAGGTCGTGGGTCTGGAATCGCGACCTGCTGATTGTTCAACCCGCGCACACGAAAGGTTGAAGCGCGATAAAGTGGCGCGGGCCGCCGTGCCCGCGATTCAATCCTTTGGTGCCATAGTCCTGATGGCCGCCGCCTAGCTGGTACTTGCATCGACTCCGGTTGTTCGCATTGGCCGAATTCAGCCGCGGGCACGGCGGCCCGC
>JBEKLS010000091.1:0-16965 GCA_050010075.1 Binatus sp. (SeqCode)
CGGATCTGACTGCCCCACGCGATATCTTTTTTATCCTTGCTGAACTTCTCGAGCTCTTCCTTTTTCTTGCGCTGCTCGAGTTCGAACAGCCGCGCGCGCAATATCTTCATCGCCATCGCGCGGTTCTTATGCTGCGAGCGTTCATTCTGGCAGGTCACGACAATGTTGGTCGGGATATGCGTGAAGCGCACGGCCGAGTCGGTCTTGTTGACGTGCTGACCGCCGGCGCCCGACGCGCGGAACGTATCGATTCGCAGGTCGGCTGGATTGATGACTATCTCGATCGTGTCGTCCACCGCGGGGAAAACAAAGACCGACGCGAACGACGTATGCCGCCGCGCGTTCGAGTCGTACGGCGAGATTCGCACGAGCCGATGTATCCCGGCTTCGGCGCGCAGGTATCCGTACGCGAAGTCGCCCTCGACTGTCAGCGTTGCGCTCTTGATTCCGGCGCCGTCGCCCGGCTGCAGGTCGGCAATCTCGGTCTTGAAGCCACGCCGCTCGGCCCATCGCAGGTAGAGCCGCAACAGCATCTCGGCCCAGTCCTGCGCCTCCATGCCGCCGGCGCCGGGATGGATCGAAACGATCGCACCGAGGCGATCGTACTCGCCGCTCAGCATCAGCCGCAGTTCCTGGCGCTCGAGCTCGGCCCGCGACGTCTCGAGCGCCGCGGCAGTCTCGTGCGCCGCTTCAGAATCGTCGCCGCCTTCCTCTTCAGCCATCTGCAGAAAGACGCGCGCCTCGTCGAGCTTGTCGCGCAGCATCTTGTAGCCGGCGAGCTGAGCGCGAATCTGCTCCTGCTCCTTGAGCGCGGCTTGCGCGGTCTCCTGCCGGTCCCAGAAGCCGGGCTGGGCGGATTGTTCGACGAGTTGGTTCTGGCGGACGGTCAGTGCGGGGACGTCAAAGACGCCTCCCGAGCTTTTCGGCGCGGTCGTCGAACTCGGAAAGCTGCTGTCTCATATCGCTGAGCATCGGAAGTCACACCTCACGCCAGCATCAGCCGGCGACCTCGGTATTATGCCACGAAGTGTCAGTCGGATTAATGGGGCCGGCCGTTCGCCAGAACCCGTCGCGGTCGAACCGGCTCGACTTCGAGGATTGCCGGGCGCGGCCATTGCCACGCCATGATCAATCCGATCGCCGTCAGCATGAAGCAGGTCTCCGCGAATACATCGCCTACCGTCGTGTAGAGCGTGCGTACCGGCCGCCATGACACGTTCACAATCTCGGTGCCGCGCGTGAACAGCGGCGTACGATTGGCGATCTCGCCGGATGGCTCGATCAGCGCGCTGATTCCCGTGTTCGCGACGCGCACCATCGGGACCTTGGTCTCGACCGATCGCATCGCCGCCATCGCGAGCACCTGGTAGGGCGCCGAACTCTCGCCGTACCACGCGTCGTTGGTGATATTCACCAGCACGTCGGCGCCTTCGTTCACCTCGCGCCGCGTGAGATCAGGGAAAATACTCTCGTAGCAGATCAGAATCCCCAGCGTCGCGCCTTTGACTCTGAACAGCGTCTGCGCCTTGCCAGGGATCATATCGCCGAAGCCTTCCACGATCTTGTTGACGAAGTAGCCGAGGATCGCGCGAGCGGGCACGTACTCGCCGAACGGCACCAGCTCGATTTTGTCGTAATGCGCATCGACTTCGCCCTGGCCGTTGGCGGAGACCAGGTAAGCACGGTTGTAAAAGCCAATGCGCCCGTCCTGCACCGCCAGCGCCGGCGCTCCGAACAGCAGCGGCTCGCCGATATTTTTCGCCAGCGTCAGCAGCGCGGTGCGATACTCCGCGTCGCTCGCAAGCTCGGCGGGATATTGATCGTCGGGCTGGAACAGGAACGCCGCCGCCGCCTCGGGCCACACAATCAGATCGGCGCCGCGCTTCGCCGCGCTGGCGGACTCGTCCTGGTAAACGCCGTAACTGGTCGGCAGGAACTTCGGATCCCATTTGAGCGATTGCGGGATATTCCCCTGCACCATCGCGACCTTGAAGCTGGCGGTGCTCGGCGCGCTCTTCAGATCGTTGATTCGCCACGCGCCAAACGCGACCAGCGCGATCATCAAGCCGGTCAACGCGCTCAGGCTGATGGTCTGCAGGCGATAGATGCCGCGGCGGAAAATCACGACGTAGACCACGGCGTTGAAGAACACGATCAGCGCCGATACGCCGTACACGCCGGTGAACTCGGCGAACTGGATCAGTTCCAGGTTGCGATAGGCCGCGTAGCCGAGCAGGTTCCACGGGAACGACGCGGGCACGTAAGTGCGAAACCATTCGAGCGCCGTCCACGCTATCGGCATCGTGAGCACGGCCGGGAGTCGCATCCGTCGCGCGACGAATTCGCCCGCCCAAATCGCAACCGCCGAGTTGATCCCGACGATCGCCGCCAGCGCCAGCATCGGGAAAATCGCGAACGCCATGTGCACGTCGGCGAAGTCGTGCAGCGGAATCGGAATCCAGTAGAGCGAGACGACGTTGGCGGCGAATCCCTGCAGATACGCCCACCAGAACACGCGCCGCATACTCTCGCCTTCGATCACATAGAACAGCGGCACCAGCGCTACCCATGCGAGCAGGCTGTAGTCGAACTTCGGAAAGGCCAGCCCCATCGCGAGGCCGCTGGCTACGGCGAGCGCCGCGCGCGTTGCGTTGTTCGACGACATCGTCAGGCGGGCGACGCAAACATCTCGGCTATGGGAATCACGCCGGCACATGGCGGCCGGCCGTCGAAGCGCTCGAAAATCTCGTCCACGTCCTTCCAGGTTTCGACGAGCGCTGCCGCAAGCGGCGGCTCGAACGCGAGATCGCCGGCGACGCGCCATTCGCGCTCGAAGCTCCAATCGACCGGCGGAGTCTTGTCGAGTTCGAGCGACACCACGCGCCAACTCTCTTCCGGTGCGAGGATTTTTTCAGCCTCGCGCCATGGCAGGTAAATCACGGGCCGCGCACCCATCGTGAAAGCATACCGCTTGTCGACCGCGACGCCGAATGGTTCGTAGCGGCGGCGATTGCGCCGATCGAGAATCGTGCGCAGCTCTGCTATCGGCACGTCGAACATGCAGACCGCAGGATGCGCGCCGCGAACCATCCGGCTGCCGCCGCGGATGACGCCGTCCTTGAGAATCGCCACCAGGTTGTCCAGCGCGGTTGCGGAGGTCGAGGCGCGCGTGAAATGCGTCAGCATCGCGACCGCGGGAATCGTCGGATTTTCGCGGCTCATCGCGATGACACTCGGCGCCGCGGCGGGACGACGCTTCGTTGATCGATCTTCGCCGCCAACGCTCGCTCGCGCGCGAACATCCGGCGCGCGTCGGCCGGCGAGCGCTCGTGGTCGTAGCCGAGCAGATGCAGAAAGCCGTGAATCAGCAGCCGCCGAAGTCGAGACGCGGGACTGACGCGATACTCGCGTGCCTGTCGGATTGCGGTGTCGATCGAGATCACGACGTCGCCGACCGGAACTCCCGGACTATTCTTCACGCTGCGTGGATCCGGCGGCTCGGCGCCAGCCTGTTCGATTTGCGAGAACGAGAGAACGTCGGTGGGAGTGTCGATTCCGCGATAATCGCGATTCAGGCGCCTAATCGCGCGATCAGTCGTGAGTGTGAGGGACAACTCGCATTCGGCAAGACCCGCGGCGCGCATCAGCTTGTCGGCGTCAGCGCATAGCCCGCGCGCGTAGCCACGTCCGCGCGCCGTCGCGCATCGGAACTCGACCGCCACGCGCTTCAATCCCGATGGTTGCCGTCAGTTTGTGAGGCCGGGCCGTCGGCGTTGAACGATTCGTAGGCCTTGATGATCGACTGCACGAGCCGATGACGCACGACGTCGCGGTCGTTGAACCGCACGAACGAAATGCCAGGCGTGTTGCCGAGCACGATGCTCGCTTCCTTCAGCCCCGACAGCTTTCCGCTGGGCAGATCGATTTGCGTGACGTCGCCGGTGATAACGGCTTTGGAGTTGTAGCCGAGCCGCGTCAGGAACATCTTCATTTGCTCGGAAGTCGTGTTCTGCGCCTCGTCGAGGATGATGAACGAGTCGTTGAGCGTGCGCCCGCGCATGAAGGCGAGCGGCGCGACCTCGATCGTCCCGCGCTCGAGCATCCGGCGCGCGCGATCGAAATCCACCATGTCGTGCAGCGCGTCGTAGAGCGGCCGCAAATACGGATTCACTTTCTCGGCGAGGTCGCCAGGCAGGAAGCCGAGCTTCTCGCCCGCTTCGACCGCCGGCCGGCACAGCACCATCCGCGTCACCTGGTTTTTCATGAGCGCGGCCAGCGCCATCGCCATCGCAAGGTAAGTCTTGCCGGTGCCGGCGGGACCGATGCCGAAAACGATATCGTGATTGCGAATCGAGTCGATGTAGATTTTCTGGTTGATGCTCTTGGGCGAGATGACGCGCTTGTTGGCCGAGACATAAATCGTGTCGAGGAAAATATCTTTCAGCTCGGCGTTGCGGTCGCCGCGGATAATTCGAATCGCGTACTCGACGTCACTCGGATAAATCGGGTAACCGTGCTTCAGCAGATCGTAAACCTCGCCGATCACCTTGCCCGCGAGCGCCTGCTCGGCGTGCGCGCCCGAGATTCGCAGCGAAGTGCCGGTCACTCCAATGCGCACGCCCAGCGCTGATTCTATCGTGCGCACGTGCGCGTCATGCTGACCGAGCAAGTCGGTAAACAGACGCGGATCGTCGAAATGGAGTTCGAGCGAGTCTTCGGTGGCTAACTGGGAAATCGCCGGGGCCTCTTGAGGTACTGCTTTCGTCTCTGTCGCCCGCCGGTAAGGAGTCGTTCAAGCACCGGCGAATGTAATCGTAGTCATTTCGCCGAGCGTATGAAAGTGGTTTGGGAAAATGGCAGTGGAAGGGAGTTTAATTTAATGTGAAACCCGCGGCGGGTTCACGCTTCCTTCGGCAGGGGTGACCCCTGCACCCAGTGATAAGAAAAGACAAGACGCTGGACTCCGTCCCTGTTAGGAACTTTTTCCTCCGTCCGGTCCCCCTTCCACTAAGGGAAGGGGTTAGGGGTTAGGTCGCAAGCATCGACCACCACATCCCTCCTTCCGGAATTGCCTCGCCCCACGAGGGGAGGTGTCACAGACACGCGGCCGACGCGCGTCCGCGCGCGAGAGCCCTAATTTCTTAAGATTCTTAAGACACCAGCGTGGCGACTTTGGCCAGCGCTTCTTCTAACTTCGATGCGTCGCGGCCACCAGCCTGCGCAAGATCAGGGCGACCGCCGCCGGTGCCGCCAACGATCGGCGCGATGTTCTTGATGATGTCGCCGGCCTTGATCTTCGCGATCAAATCGGGCGTCACCGCTACCAGCAGCGCGACCTTGCCCTCGCCGAGGTCGGAGCCGAGCGCGACCACTGCGGAGCCGTACTTTTGACGCATCCGATCCGCCATCTCGCGCATCGTGCGCGGATCGACGCCGTCGAGCTTGCGCATCACTACCTTGACGCCGTGGATGTCGCGCACATCTTCTTCAGATGCGGCGCCGCCGGCTCCTGAAGCCAACTTCTGCTCCATCGCGCGGAGCTTCTTTTCGAGCTCTTTTTCACGCGCCAGCAGTTTTTCGAGCCGCTCGACTGCCGCACCGTCGCGCGCACCGAGTTGCGAGCCAATCTCTTCGAGAATCTTTTCCCGCTTGCGAATCGTTTCGAGCGCGCCTTGTCCGGTCGCCGCTTCGATCCGCCGCACTCCAGCCGCGACTCCCGATTCCGCTTCGAGTTTGAATACGCCGACGTCGCCGGTGCGCGAGATGTGCGTGCCGCCGCATAGCTCGACCGAAAAATCGCCCATCCTGACGACGCGCACGCGGTCGCCGTACTTGTCGCCGAAAAATGCCAACGCGCCCGCCTTGATGGCGTCGTCGTACGCCATCTCCTCGACCGTCACCGCTGCGTTCTCGCGGATGCGCGCGTTGATTTCTTCCTCGATAGTCGCGAGCGCGTCGTCCTTGACCGGTCCCTGATGCGCGAAATCGAAGCGCAGCTTGTCGGGATCGACCAGCGAGCCCGCCTGATGCACCGAACTGCCGAGCACGTCGCGCAGCGCGTAGTGCAGGATGTGCGTCGCGGAATGATTGAGCCTCGCGGCGTCGCGGCGAAGGCGATCGACCTTCAACGTAACGTGTGCGCCGCGGGCGAAGTCGCCGGCGTCTCCGCGCAGAATTCGTCCGACGTGAACGATCGAGCCTTCGGCCTTGCGCGTGTCCGACACTTCAAGAATCGCGCCCGACGCCGTCTCGATAACGCCGCGGTCTCCGACTTGGCCGCCGCCTTCGGGATAGAAGGGCGTCTCTGCGACGACGACTGCGACATGATCGCCGTCCTTGCCTCCCGCCCCAAGCACTTCGGACTCGCCCTCGTAGCTGTGATAGCCGACGAAGCGCGACGCAGTGCCCGCGCCGAGACTGATCTCAGGCGCGACGGCGTCATCCTTGCGCGCCGCGCGTCCGCGTTCTTTCTGCTCGTCCATCAGGCGGTTGAAGCCCGCCACGTCCACGTCGATCGAGTGATTGCGCAGCACGTCCTCGGTCAGGTCGAGCGGAAAGCCGTAGGTATCGTACAGCTTGAACGCCACTTCTCCAGGCAACGTATGACCACCGCTCTGCTTGATGCGCGCGAGCTCCGAGTCGATCAGCTCGAGTCCGCGATCGAGCGTCTCGCCAAATCTCGATTCCTCCTGAGTGATCACGTCGGCGGTCTTTGCTGCCGCGGCTTTGATCTCCGGATACGCGGCGCCCATCGCCTCGACGACGCCCGCATGCGCCATCGCGAGGAACGGGCGATGGATTCCAAGATAACGGCCGTGACGCGCGGCGCGCCGAATGATGCGGCGCAGCACGTACTCGCGGTCGGTGTTGCCGGGCACAATGCCGTCGGCAATCAGAAACGTCATCGTGCGCGCATGGTCGGCGATTGCGCGGAACGAGATGTCGCTCTCTTCCCTCTGGCCGTAGCGCGCCTTGTCGCCGAACTGATTCGCGGCCTCTTCGATCTTGTGCACGATAGTCTGGAACAGATCGATGTCGTAGTTGCCGAGGATCTTGCCCGTCTCGAGACTCTGCAGCGCCGCCGCCGTTCGTTCGAGCCCGGTGCCGGTGTCGACGTGCTTCTTCGGCAGCGGAGTCAGCACTCCGTTGGCGTCGCGGTTGTATTGAATGAAAACGAGGTTGCCGAGCTCGATAAAGCGTTCGCATCCGTCGACGTTGACGAAGCATTTCTGACCCGCGTGATTTTTTTCGGGGCTGCATGCCGCCTCGCCGCGGTCGATGCTGATTTCCGAATTGGGACCGCATGGCCCCGTCTCACCCATCTCCCAGAAATTGTCCTTGTCGCCGAATTGCAGAATCCGGTCGCGCGGCAGCACATCGAGCTTGATCCAGATGTCCTCAGCTTCCTTGTCGTCCTTGTGAACGGTCGCGTAGAGCAGGCCCGAATCGACTCCCCATACCTTGGTGATCAGCTCCCAATGCCAGCGAATCGCCTCTTCCTTGTAGTAGTCGCCAAACGACCAGTTCCCGAGCATCTCGAAAAACGTGTGATGGTAAGTGTCGCGGCCGACTGCTTCGAGATCGTTGTGCTTGCCCGAGATGCGCAGGCATTTCTGACAATCCGCGACGCGAACATGCTGCGGGGTGCGCAGGCCAAGGAAATAGTCCTTGAACGGCACCATGCCGGCGTTGGTGAAGAGCAGGGTCGGGTCGCCCTTGGGAATCAATGACGCCGACGGCACGATCGTGTGACCGCGCTCGGCGAAGAAATCTAAAAAGGATTGACGGATTTTGGCGGTGGTCCAGCGCATACAGATGATTCTAGTGCAGACGCGGTCGCGAAAGAATAATTAGAAGTCGCGCGGAGGGGAAGGGTAAATCACTTAATCTAATGTGAAACCCGCGGTGGGTTTCACGCTTCCTTCGGCAGGGGTGACCCCTGCACCCGGGGTCAAGAGCGAAATCGCGCGGACGCGATTTCGCTCTGGGGGTTTGGGTAGGAAGTTAGAACCTGGATGATCCGCAATCTTAACCTCTCCTTGTCCGAGGAGAGGTCGGCGCGCGCCGAAGGAGCGCGACGGGTGAGGTGCAGCGCCTGCCGTAGCAACTGCGCTCGCTGTGCCTTCTGCACCGAATCTGAAAGTGGTGCTGCTGCCTCGCGGCGGCCTCGGCGTCGCGCATTGCAGTTAGACGAGTCGGAGCTGGTGCACTGTCGGGCGTTGTACCTCTCCCGGCGCCACCTGCGGTTGGCGCCGACCTCTCCTCGGACAAGGAGAGGTTATTCAAAGCAGCGTTCTTACTGCGGCTGGCGGTTGGCCCAGACCGATACGTCGGACACACTGGATGTATGGACATCAGTATCGACGCGCCTGGCCGTAGCCGCGAGAATTTCTCCTTTACCAATTTTTTCCTCATGCATAAGGGCGATCTGACGCTGGCTTTTTCGGCGTTCGTGTACCTCGTCAGCCTCGCCGCCCTGATGTTTACCCATTGGAAGACTTCGTCCGAGATTGCGGTTTCGATGGCGGAGGCGGCGCTTATCGGCGGGCTCTGCGACTATATCGCGCTCAAAATGATCTTCGAGCGGCGATGGTACCTGCCCAACTCCGGCGTGCTGCCGCGTAATCGCGCCAAGCTGATCGATGGAATCGCGGCCACTATCGAGAACGAATGGCTCACGCCGCAGATGATCGGGCGCAAGCTGAGCGATATGGACCTCGTCGGCCGCCTCGGCACCTACCTGCAGGAGCTCAAGCTCAACGACGTGCTGGGACAGGCCGGGCTCGAGCGGATAATCGGCAATGCGATCGACTACCTCGAGTCGCCGGAGAAGCGCGAAAGACTCGAGAAGGTGTTGAAGCGGATGCTGCCGAAGACAGTCACGCGGATCTATGCCGTGATGACCCGGTTCGGCGCGGAGTCGATCGGCGCGCGAATCGCCGCGAACCTGCGCAAGCGGCTGCCCGAGCTGCAGAACGATCCCGAGCTGCGCGACACGATCGAGAGCGCAATTCATGAGTTCGGGAGTCAGCTTCACGATCCCGAGAGCTACGCGAATCAGTTTGCGCAAAAGTTGATCGACAACCTGGTGCGCAGGACGGTCGAATCGAGCCGCGGGCAGATTACGCTGATGGTGCGCGAAAACCTGGCGCGGCTGTCAGACGATCAGATTCGGATTCAGATTGAATCAAAGACGCGCACGCATCTGGACTGGATTCGCGTCAACGGCGGCCTGTTCGGCGCGTTCTTCGGACTGCTGTTCGCGCTGTCGCGAATATTGTCGCACAACGGTCCAGCGATACTCGCGCATTTTCACATCGCGATGTGAGGGCGGCGCCACAGGCAATCGCGCCGCAGTTGTCCTCCACCCTAACCCTCCTCCCATCTGGGAGGAGGGAATCAGAAGCGGATTCCGCCTTAGGCCTTTTTCTTTGGCGAGACTGGTGCTGGGGCTTCTTCGGGTTCCTCGATTGCGGCGTCTGGTGGTAGTGCCACCGGCTTTGCGGCTAGCTTCTCTCGCACCTTGGTCTCGATCTCTTCGGCCAGCTTCGGATTCGCCTTGAGCAGATCGCGTGCGTTCTCGCGGCCCTGGCCTATTCGCTCGCCGTTGTAGGAGTACCATGCGCCGAGCTTCTCGATGATGTTGTGCTCGCTGGCCATATCGACCAGCTCGCCTTCCTTCGAAATCCCGGTGCCGTACAGGATGTCGAACTCGGCCTCGCGAAAGGGAGGCGCGACCTTGTTCTTCACCACTTTGACCTTGGTGCGCGAGCCGATCACTTCGGTCGCGTTCTTGATTGTGCCGATTCGGCGGATGTCGATTCGCACCGACGAGTAAAACTTCAGCGCGTTGCCGCCGGTGGTCGTTTCCGGATTGCCGAACATCACGCCGATCTTCATCCGGATCTGGTTGATGAAAATCACGATGGTGCGCGAGCGCGAGATGATCGAGGTGAGCTTACGCAGCGCCTGCGACATCAGGCGCGCCTGCAGACCCATCTGCGGCTCGCCCATTTCGCCCTCGATTTCGGCGCGCGGGACGAGAGCCGCCACCGAGTCGATGACCAGCACATCGATCGCGCCCGACTGCACCAAAGTCTCGGTTATCTCGAGCGCCTGTTCGCCGTTGTCGGGCTGCGAAATAAGCAGGTCCTCGACCTTGACCCCGAGCTTGCGCGCATACGCGGCGTCGAGTGCATGCTCGGCGTCGATGAACGCGCACGTCCCGCCCATCTTCTGCGCCTCGGCGATACATTCGAGCGCGAGCGTGGTCTTGCCCGACGACTCGGGGCCGTAAATCTCGACCACGCGCCCGCGCGGCAATCCGCCCACGCCAAGCGCGACGTCGAGCCCGAGCGATCCGGTCGGCACCACCGCGATATCGGCGGAAATCGCCTGCTCGCCGAGCTTCATGATCGATCCCTTGCCGAATTGTTTCTCGATTTGGCTCAAGGCCAGGTCGAGCGCCTTACTCTTGATCTCTATCGCCATCGTTTTTACCCATGGGGGGACTGTTTATCGCGCTGCGAATCTTGCCACAAATACGCATCGATAGCTCATCAAGGACGAGGCGCGTTGTCCACAGGGCTGTTGAGAAAGAGCATTGGTGTTACCAAAGGAACAAAAAGACAGCAGTCTGCTAACTCGCGGTTAACCCGCGGCAGTACTGCGGCTAACGCCTTGCGCGAGAAATTTTGCGGACGTGGATACACGTTGATCCCTTCCCTTGCTAGATCTATTGCGGATCGGCACACTAAAAACATGAGTGCTTTGCTTGCGAAGGCTTTCAAAAAGATCAGCGAAGAATTGCCTGAGTACGAACAGGATCTTCTCGCGGAACGCTTGCTTCATCTCCTGGAAGTAGAAGATGCCCAATGGGATGTCTTGCTCGATCCCGGTTCCTCGCAAGCATCACGGAAATTCGATGCTCTCGTAGATAAAGCTCGCGAGCACTTCGAAGCGGGCCGTACCGAAATCCTAGACTTGAAAAAGCTCTGACTTCGCGCACAACACCCGACTTCTGGGTGGCGTATCGCGGACTGCCGCCACAGATCAAACAGTTGGCGCGTCATGCGTACCTCCTGTTCGTGCAGAATCCGAGTCACCCTTCATTGCGGTTCAAACCGATCCGCGGATGGAACGACCGGCGTAGCGTGAGAATTGGCGGTGGCTATCGAGCCTTGGGCTATATGCCTGATTCAAGCACGATTGTGTGGTTTTGGATTGGCTCGCACTCCGATTATAACAACATCATTCCATAGCCAATTTCGCCCTGTAATTTCCTCGGTTCGCTTGCCAGCGGCTAGTGCGATTGGAACAGGAACGTTGCGAGCGCTTCGTAGCTGGCGCCTTCGGGTCGTAGATGACTGCGATAGAGGGTGATCGATTCGATCTTCGAGACGCCGAACTCGCGCTCGCGCAACGCCTGCAATGCGTCGCGCGTTTCGCTTGAAATCGCCCGATCTCCCACGCGCCCGATAGTCAGATGCCCGCTCCATCGCCGTTTCTCGCGCTCGAATCCGTATTCCGCCGCGACCGTCTCGAGCCGCGCTGCCAGAGCCGCGAGCGCGCCGGATTCCACGCTGCGCAATCCGACCCAAATCGTGCGCGGATTTTCGAGGTCGGGAAACGCGCCGATACCAGCCGCCGCGACCTCGAACGGCGCCGTTCTGGCCGCGAGCTGGCGCAGCCCGGCCGTAAGCCGTTGCAATCGATGCGAATCCACCGACGCTCCAAGGAACTTGAGGGTGATGTGCAGATTTGCCCGCGGAACCCATCGCACGCCGTCGCCGGCCTGCTTCAGCCCGTCGATCGCGCCGGCGACCGACTCCTCGACCTGCTCGTTCATCCGCACCGCCACGAACGCGCGCGCGCCCTTTGCTTCATGCTGCCCGAGGTCGTCGCGCAGATTCGTTCGTGCCTGCCCTTCCGTCCAGTGCGTCATTCGATTCCGATCTGAGCTATTTTGCGCCGCCCAATCCCTTGCCCAGTTCATGCTCGACCAGCGGCAGCCGGTCGTTGCCGAAGAACATCGAGTCCTCGACGAACATCGTCGGCGAGCCGAAGCCGCCGCGCGCGATCAGCTCCTCGACGTTCACCCGCAGCTTGGCCTTGTACTCGTCGGAGGCAATCTTGGTGAAAAATTCCTTCTCGTCGAGTCCGACCTCCCGCACGATTTCGCGCAGGATGTCGTCCTTGCTGATGTCCTTGTTGTCGCCCCAGTAGCTCTCGAACACGCGCCGCGAGTAGCGCGAAATCAGCCGATGCTCGTTGGCGACGAACGCACCGCGCATCGCCTTGACTGAATTTACCGGGAACACGGTCGGGTTACCGATTTTGATCCCGTAAAAGTTGGCCCAGTCGCGCAAGTCCTTCACGTAGTATTTCGCCTTGACCGGCACCGGCTTGGCGCGGCTTTCGTAAACCGAAGGATTGACCGTGTTGAACAGTCCGCCCACCAGGATCGGGCGCCAGATCAACTCCGCATCATGCCGCCGCGCGACGTCCTCGATCTTCATGAACGCCAGGTAGGTCCACGGACTCGAGCAGTCGTAGAAAAATTCAAGCTTTTTAGCCATGGTCGGATTCTCCGCTGTAATAGTAGCTCAGTCGGCCGCGGCGGACATCATTGCTGTGCGCCGTTGCTCGCGATGCCGTCCTTGCCGTCGATACTGATCAGGTCCGCGCGCACGTAGCCGATATATGCAGCCGCCTGGATGCGCAGCGGCAGACGGCGCTCGTCGGCCGAGATCCACAGCACGGTGTCATGCGCCTCGCTGCGCAACTCGCCGTCGCTGACGTACCAGACGTCGGGCACGATGCGCCAGGCGTCGAAGTCGCCGAGCGCGAGGTGAATCTTCTCACGCTTGTCGACCGCGAACGCGAACACGTAGCGCTGGCTGCCGCTGAACACGTCGAAGGCGTAGGTCTTGCCCGGCGCGAAGTCCTGCGTCAGCGCCATCATCGCACCCGATATCGGGCCCCACGGATCCGACGCGATATACTCCTTGCTCTGCGTCCCCTTGTGATTTTTCTTGGTCATCGTGACGAGCTGCGCCGGCCGATCGATCGTCACGTCGTAGTAGTTGAGCCGCGATTTTTCGTGCTGGACGAGGTAAAGCCCGTCGGTATGCAGCGTGTCGTCCGCCATGCTCTCCCGCATGTAGTCGCGCATCTTGTAGAACAGGTCGGCGAACGCGTTGGTCTCGATCCAGGTTTCGCCTATCCATCGCGACGGATCTTTCGGCGATTTGTGGAACTCGATACGCGCCTGCGCCGCCGGGATCCCGACCCACGAGGCCTGGTAGATCAGCTGCTCGCCGTCGTGAAACGGATTAGGCCCCGGCTTGTACTCCGGCACCCGCGCCTTGACCTCGGGCGGGAGTGCCATCGGGGTCGGTGCGGGCGTCGGCAAATGGCGATGGCGGTGCTTGTGCCCCGGCGGAGCCGCCGCGGTTGGACCTGAGTCGGGCGCGTCCGCCGCGCGCATCGGCGGCGCAAACGCGGCCGCCATCAGCATCAGGAAGGCGACGGCAATACTTGCAAATGCACCGCTACGCACGCCTATGCCACGAGCCGCTCTGCTAAGGCGGTTCCTTGCAATGTCTTTCATGATCGCCAATAATTCTGGCCGATCGCGGAGGTACGGGAAATGACAAGCACCCGAAATTTATTTACAACCTTCGCCCTTGGCGTCGCGCTTGCGCTCGCGATTCCTCACCTCGCCTTTGCGCAATATGGCGGCCAGGGCCTGGGCAGCGCGCTCAGCTCGAATCCGATGTCGCATCAAGGGGATGTGAAACCGGGCGTTGACGATATTACCGGCAACGCGATGCAAGAGACGCCATTCAAGGTTATCAAGGACGTCAAGCTCGGCCTCAAGGACGCCGACCCCAACGTGCGCGTCACCGAGCTGTTGAAACTGCGCAATCTGCAGGATCCGGAAGTCAATCTCATCCTGATAACGACGCTGTCCGACCCCGACATTCGCGTCAAGCTGAAGGCTATCGACATCCTCGGTGCGCGCGAGGCCAACGACGCGGTGCCACCGATGTCCTCGATGCTGTTCCTGCGTTCGACCGAGCCGATCGTCAAGCTCCACCTCGTGGCGGCGCTGGGCAGAATCGGCGATGCGAAAGGCACGCTGCCGATCATGCAGTATCTTGGTGAAGATCAGGATGAGCGATCGCGCGGTACCGCGGTCTTTGCCTTGGGCGAAATTGGCAGCGATCAGGCCACGCCGCTGCTGAATGCGGTCGTCGCGCAGGATCAAAGCCCGATGGTCCGGCGCCTGGCCAAGGAAGCGCTGCAAAAAGTCAGCGGCGAGCTGCCGACCGAGCGCTCGAAGACGCTAGCCGCGGCTTCGACCAACAAAGCGGACGAGCCGACCGATCAGAAGCTGGCCAAGCTGCGCGAGATGGATCAAAAGATGAACGACATGGAGCGCTAACCGCGCCCCAGGGCTAAGTCATCTTCCGCGTCGCTTTCCTTCGATGGTGGTAATCCGGTTCCCAGGCGGCCCGCCTATGTCGTCCGCGTCAGAATTAATAGCGGGATCTGGCGCTTGGTCTTGTTCTGATATTCCGTGAAGAGCGGCATCAGCTTGGACACTTCGGCGAAGAGGCGATCCCGCTCGGCGCCATGGACTTGCGTAGCTCTCGCCTTAAACTTTTCAGTGCCGACTTCAACTGTCACCACGGGATTCGCGACTAGATTGTGATACCAGGGCGGATTTCGCGGCGCGCCGCCGTAGGAGGCAATTATCACGAGGCGATCGCCGTCGCGCGAGTAGCACAACGGGCGCACCAGGGTTCGGCCTGTCTTGGCGCCAGTCATTGTCAGCAACAAGACGGGCATCCCTTCCATCGGACCGCCGACTCTGCCCTGATTCGCGCGAAATTCCTTGATGATGGACTGATTGAATTCGTCGACCGCGCGGGGATTTGCGATCAGCCGGTCAGTATCTCCGTCGCGGACTAATTCGCCCACCTGCGCCGTGGAAATTTGCTCGGGTGTATTGGCCACGTGATGCCTCGTTTTTGGAGTGGCTGCAAAACCCAGGGACGAATTACTCCCCAGGTTGCCGCCATTCAATTAAACGCCGAACTTGGCCGGAGTCCAGGGTTGGGAGTCAGCTTCCCCGCCCAATCCACTCGCCTGCCATCACTCCGTCGCCGCACCATTTGCCGTCCGCGACTACCGCGGTTCCGTTCACCATCACGTGCTCGATTCCCACTGGCGCCAGCGTTGGCGTTCGCGAGTCGGCGTCGCATCCGATCGTCTCCGGATTGAATAGCACCAGGTCCGCCGCGTAGCCGGGACGCACCAGGCCGCGCGCGCCGAGCCGCATCCGCTTGGCCGCCATTCCGGTCGCCTTATGCACCGCGTCTTCGAGCGTCAGCAGTTTCAGCTCGCGCACGTAATGGCCCAGAATTCGCGGATAGGTGCCGAAGCTCGCGGGATTGTGATGACCGTGCGAGGTGAGAATCGTGTCCATCTCGAACAGATTGAGCGGATGCTTCATTGCTTCCCGCAGCGCATGCTCGTCGCCGAAGTCGTCGCCGCTGTATAGATGGTTCAGCACCCGCGCGCGCGTGCCGCTCTCGCGCGCGATCGTCAGGTACGCGTCGACCGGATCGATTTTCAGCTCGTCGGCAATCTGTCCGAAGAACATCCCTTCGAGATAACTAAGCTCGGGCTTGACCGCCCACATAAGCTGAACGGCGTCAGCAATAAATCCCTTAAGCGGCTGGAATCCGTCGCGCAGCTTCGCCCATCCGTCGGTCGAATCGAGCAGAGCCTCGAGTCCCGTCTGCGACCATGCGGGAAAAATCACGCGAATCGTGGTGTTGCCGCAGGTGTAGGGAAAAGTGTCGAACGCGATATCGACGCCCTCGTTCTTGTGACGCTCGACTTCGGCAATCGTGTCGTCGATCGTCTGCCAGGTGCGCCGTCCGACAAAAATCAGGTGCGACACCTGCAGCGGCACGCCCGCCTCGCGCGCGACGTTCGCCATCTCGCGAATGGCCAGGATGTTGTGCGGCGTCGTGCTATCGAAGAACAACGAACGTACCGAGTATGCGCGCAGATGCGACGTCAGCACTCCGCCCGCCGCCGCTGCCACGCGCGCCAGCGCCGCCAGCTCGGCCGGCTTCGCGATCATGCCGGGAAAATAGCCGAGCCCGCATGAAAGCCCGACCGCGCCGTCCGCCATCGCGCGCTCGACCATCGCCTGCATCGCGCGCAACTGATTGGCCGACGGCTCGCCCGCATCCGAGCCCATGACGCTGAGCCGAATACTGCCATGCCCGGCCAGGTGCGCGACGTTGAGCGCGAGCCCCTGGCTCTTCAGATGCGCGCCGAAACCGGCGACGCTGTCCCATTCCCAGTCGAACTTCCGCTCGGCGCACAGACGTCCCGACTCGTCGAGCATCCGCTGCCGCTCGCGCATGACAGGCGCCACCGAAAATCCGCAATTGCCGCCGACGAACGTCGTCACGCCTTGCAGCAGAAACGGCTTCAGGATTTGCCCATGGTCGGCAATCGGAAGGACCCAGTCGGAATGCGAATGCAAATCGATAAAGCCCGGCGCGACAGCGAGGCCGGTAGCATCGATCTCGCGCGCCCCCGAAGCGCTCGCGGCGTCAGCAGGCTCGATGAGAGCAGCTATCTTGTGATCCTTGATTGCGACGTCGGCCCGATAGCGCGGCGCGCCGCTGCCATCGACGACAACGCCATTGCGAATGAGGAGGTCATATTCCATGCAGGGAATTATTCGCGAGTAGAGGAGCGAAGCGCAAACCGCTGCTTCTCGTCGTTTAACTTCTGTCCAACCTTTCTTGTGTTGTCTTTTCTTTGTGACTGATTTTTGTGTCATCCCGAGCGTAGCCGAGGGACCCCGAATCTTTCTCGGCGTAGAGGCACTTCAACTCCGCTGAAGGCTCGCGAAGCCGCGACGCTCCGGAT
>JBEKLS010000092.1:0-16954 GCA_050010075.1 Binatus sp. (SeqCode)
TCGTCGCTGCATCACACGCGGCTCGATCTTACGACCGAAAAAGTTTACAGCCTGTCGAGCCAGTCGATTAACGTCGTCAAGAATTTGCAGAAGCCGCTCAAGTTCTACGGCTTCTTCCAGGGTGGCGAGAACGCGGCCGCGCGCGAACTCTACGAGACCTACGCGTACTACTCGCCCAAGCTGACTTACGAGCTGGTCGATCCGGACAAGCATCCCGAGCTCGCCGAGCGCTTCAAGGTGTCGGTGATGGGCACCACGCATCTGCAGTACGGCGGCGCCGACAGCAGCGAAGGCACCAACATCACGGACCTCACCGAAGAGTCGCTGACCAACGCGATCATTCGCGCGACGAGCAGCACCAAGAAAGTGATTGAGTTCCTCGACGGCCATGGCGAGGCGGATCCCGACGACGCCGATACGCAGACGGGCTACGGAACTATCAAGAAAGATCTGGAAGGCGAGGGCTACGAGGTTCGCAAGCTCGAGCTCGCGCAATTGGAGAAGGTGCCCGACGACGCCAACCTGGTCGTCGTCGCAGGACCGATCAAGCCGCTGGGGCAGCATGAGAGCGACGCGCTGAACGACTACCTCAAGCATGGCGGGCGGATGATTGCGATGTACCGGCCGCAGCGGCCCGACAATCCGATCGACGAAGACGCGATGGTCAAGCTGGCGGCCGATTGGGGCGTCGTGGTCGGCAACGATATCGTCGTGGACCAGGTGGTGCGTCTCTTCGAGGGGCCGGCGCTCGGGCTGAATCCTATCGTGCAGAGTTACGAGGAGCATCCGATCACCAAGGATTTCAAGGAGCGCACGGTGTTCCCGATGACGCGATCGCTCACGGCTGAGCCCAATCTGAAACCGGGGCTGGCGGTCGCGCCGATCGCGAAGACCAGCGATACGTCGTGGGCGGAGGTCGATCTCGACACGCTGTTCCGGCAGCAGAAGGCCGAGCTGACGGCCAAGGACACGCGCGGGCCGATCACAGTGGTGATGGCGGTGGAGGGCAATCTCGAGCAGCTCGGCTACGCCAAGAGCGGCGATGCGAAGATGGTCGTGTACGGCAGCACGGACTTTGCGGACAATCAAAACGCGGGGACCTTTTTCAACCGCGATTTTTTCATCAACAGCGCCGACTGGCTAACCGGCGAGGAGAACTCGATCTCGATCCGGCCGCGGTCGATTCGCGCGTCGCGGTTTCGCCTGACCACCGCGCAGTTCTCTATCGTGTTTGCGTTCGCGGTGCTGCTGCTGCCCGAGATGTTGCTGATTGCCGGGATCGTCGTGTGGTGGGAACGGCGCAACTGAGGCGCCGTCCTGCTGCGACTTAAGCTTCGATGCGGCTGCGCAATACCATCATCGCACTGGTCCTGTTGGCGATCGTAGGCGGCTACGCTTTTATCGTCGGCCGCTATTCCGTGCCCGAGGCGCCGCAGCGGCTGATCGACGTCAAGCAGGACGATATCGCCAAAATCGAGCTCCGCTACTCCGATCGCGACATCGTGCTCGCGCGCGACAAGGACAAGCCGTGGCGGCTCGTGAAGCCAATCGGCGCCGACGCCGACCAGAATCAGGCCAACAACCTCGCGCGCGCGATCGCCGAAGGCGTTCTGGTCCGTACCGTGGACGATCAGCCGACGGACCTCGTTCCGTTCGGGCTCAAGCCGCCGACCACGACGGTTATTGTCACGACGTTCGACAACAAACCGGTGCCCACGATCGAGGTCGGGAAATCGACGCCGATTGGCTTCAACACTTACGCCCAGGTCGGCAGCAATCCGGCCGTGCTGCTGACCGAGGGCGCGTTCTCCTCCGGCATGAACAAGACGGTCAACGAGTTGCGCGTCCGCGACCTGATGGCGTTCAAGATGGACGACGTGCAGAAGCTGATCATCACGCGCGACAACGGGCAGATGGTTGAAATCGATCGCGACGGCGAGAATTGGAAAATCGTCAAGCCTGCCGCGTACCCGGCCGACGACCTGGCGGTGCGGATGGCGCTGAGCACGCTGGTCAATGCGCGCGCGACCGACTTCGTTAACGACACGCCCGCCAACGTCGCGCAATACGGTCTCGAGAAACCGCATCTGACGGCGATGGTGATCCTGAAGAACGGCGAGCAGCAATCGATGCTGTTCGGCTTCAAGCAGAACGAGCCGGGCAAGAGCGGAATTTACGCGCGTCGCGGGGAGCGCGCGCCGGTTTACGCCGTGGCCGAGTACCTGCTGACCAGCCTGGACAAGTCGTTTCTCGATTTTCGCGACAGAACGATCGTGAAAGTCGATCCCGAGTCGGTCTATACGATCAAAATCAAAAACAGCGACGGCGAGTTCACGATCACGCGTCAACCGCTCGGAAAGTGGAACGTGACAGCCGCCGGCAAGACGACGGAAGGCGATATGCCGGTGGTCGAGCGGCTGCTCAATCAGTTCCACGATTTCAAGGGCACGTCGATCGTCGCCGACCCGATGCCCAGCGCGCAGCCGTTCGGGCTGGACAACCCAGCGCTTGGGATAACGCTGCTGGGCAAGGACGGCAAGGAGCTCGCCGCGCTGAAACTCGCGAAGATCAGCGTCAAGCCAACCGCGCCGCCGATGCCGGGAGAGCCGGCCGGCATGCGGGCCGAGTACTACGCATCGTCGAGCGACAGCAAAGCCGTGTACTCGATCAGCGATTTCCTCTATGGGCAGCTCAACCAGCCCGAATCGACGTATCTGGCAAAGCCACCAGCCGCAGCCCCGTCTCAGGCGAAGTAGGGCCGCAAGACTAGGTAGTCATATGCCCATGAGCAGATCTTTCGACTATGAAGAATGGTTTGACTGCGAAGTTAAATTGGCGCTCGATGAAGCCTACGCCGGAAAGCTCGTCGAACACGAGACCGTCGTGAAAAAGTGGGAGCGCAAGCGTGCAGCGATAGTAGACCCCACGCGCTAGCGTCGATCTCGATTCACGGCAGCTCCCAACTCATAGGCCTTTGCCTCGAAGAACCGGAAACAATCGCGACAAAGTCGTCAGGTTTCGGCGATTACGTGCGCTATCGCCTGCGCGTTGGTGTGCGTGATGCTTAGATGGAAGCGCGTGATTTGTTTGCGCTGGGCGTAGGCGGCGGCCTTGCCCGACAGCGCGATGGTCGGGGCTTTGCCGCGCTCGCGCACCACTTCTATTTCGCTCCAGCCGACATTGCGGTTCCATCCGGTGCCGAGCGCCTTCATCGTCGCTTCCTTGGCGGCGAAGCGTGCGGCGTAGCTCTGGTAGCGCGGGACTCCGCGCGACTCGCAGTACTTGACCTCGCCGGGCGTGAAGACGCGGGCGCGAAAACGCTCGCCGGTGGCGGGCCGCGTGAGTGCGCGCTCGATGCGATCGACTTCGATGACGTCGATTCCAGTGCCTGCAATCTGGCTCATCGCGAATGAGTATCGGCCGTGCGGCGCACGGATTCAATTGCAATACTTGCGGCGCGCCGAGTGCGAATTCTATTGTTCATGCACGATCTGGAGTGCCTGGAGACAGCGATGGCGAAGCTTTCGATCACGGTGAACAAGACTCGTTGTATTGGCAGCGGCGATTGCGTGGAAACGGCGCCGGCTGTCTTTCAACTCGACGATGCGGGCAAGTCCGAAGTAATCGACGCGGCTGGCGCCAGCGACCCGGTAATTGTCTCGGCCGCGCGTTCGTGTCCGGTTAAGGCAATCACGGTGGTGGACGAAGCCGGAGTGCAGCTCTTTCCGCCGCCGAAGAAGTAGCCGGCAGATTGCACGATGGCGATCCGCAAGCATCGCGCCGGCGAACTCGTGATCGAGCAGACGCGCGACCTCGGGCTCGTGCGCGCGACGCTCGCGCGGGCGGGCATCACGACGGATGGAATCGAGTGGCCGGCCGCATGCTACATCGTTGCGTACATCGGCGACGAAGCGACCGGCGTGATTGGCGTCGAGTCGAAGATCGACACGGCGCTGATACGCTCGCTGTACGTGAGTGAATCGGCGCGCGGGCGTGGAATCGGCGGAGCGCTGGTGGCGGCGGCGCGCAAGGCGGCGCATACGCGCGGCGCGCGGCATTTGTATTTGTTCGCGAATGACGGGCGAGAGTTCTTTTCACGGTTGGGATTCGAACCGGTTGACACCGCCGCCGTGATGAGCGCGCTCGCCGGAGCGCCGCTGGTCGAGTTCTATCGCGCGCGTCCCGAAGAGCTTGCGCGCGAGGTCGCGTATCATCTGGATATCTCGGGTGATGGCGTGATCGAGCGATAGCCTGGGTCCGGGACATAGCGCCCGATGTATTTTCCCATGGCGGTTGTTATCAGCAGGTAAGGGTTAGACTGCAGCAGTTTCGCGGCGAGGCGGCGGGTCATGTCGGGGCGGATCGTCTGCGGCGCCGGATTCATCGCGTCGAGCGCGCGCGGAGCAGAATTGGATTGTTCGATTGCGCCTAGCAGGATGCCGTCGGCGTTGAGCACCACGGCTCGCGGCATTCGCGAATCGGGCGCGGCTGATGCGACAGCATCCTCGGGGCCGAGATGGATGAGGTCGTTGTGCATGAACTCGCCGACGCAAACGCGGTCCGTGTAATGAATCCAGAATGAGCGCAAGCCCGGCGTGAGGCTGTTTATAAAATACGGAAACGCGCGGATCCGCTCAGGGAGTGGATTGGACGGATCGGTCGGCATTCCGCGCACGATCCAATCAGCTTTGCCGCGGAAGTAATGACGAACGTCGGCGAATCCGATCAGTTCGAGCTGCGCCGCGGCTCGCGCGCTCAGGTCGCATAGGCAATCGCGGCAATAGACGACGACCGGGCGCGCGCGGTCGAGAGTGGCTGGCGCATCGCGCCGGAGGTTGCGCAGCGGGATGTGAATCGCGCCGCGGATGTGCGCGGCGTCGTACTCGTGCGACGGCAGCACGTCGACGATCTGCGCGGCGCCGCATGCGCGCATCGTCGCGAGCTCCTGATGCTGGATCTCGCGCACTGCTACCGGCGAATCGCGTCGAGATCAGAGAGGGCGATGTCGACGATCCTCTCGCCGGTGCCGGCGGCGATTCGCGCGGTGTCGACCTCGTAACCGCCTTCGGCGTACGCGGCGCGAGTGGGAATATATCCGATCAGATCGTTGCAGTAGCCGGCGACGAACGTCTGCGCGAAGTGCGGATTCGCTTTCAGCGCGAGGCCGAGCTCGACGAACAACTCACCGGGGATGCCGACTAACGCGAGATTGCCAATCACGACGATCGACATCGCGGTGGCTAGCTCGCGACGTGCGATGTCAACCCGGCGGTCGCGGTGATTTTGCTCCTCGAGGGCTTCCAGAGCCGTCAGCGCCGCGAGCGATTGTGCGTGATGGTCGCGCAGGCGCTTCAACTGAACGCCGTCGCCACCGCGATGACTGTCGAGTGAGGCCTGAGTTTCAGCGGCGCAGTCGCGCGCGTTCGCGAGATCGGCGCTCAGATCTTTCAGTTCGAGGTTGAGCACGATCCTGCGTGCGGTGATTCGCGCGTCGCTGAGTGAGGGTGCGCGCTGGAGGGCGTCGAATCCGGCGCGGCCCATCGCGCGGCCGTATTGTTCCGCGACTTCGAAGTTGCCGCGGCTGCGCGGGTCGATATTGCCGGTTGCGCCCTGCAAGAAAATCGAGATTGGGCGCGTGGCAGTAGACGAAGCGCTCGCGGTTTCGATTTCGTCCATCGCGAAGCCCGGCCAATCGCGCGTATAGAGCAAGTTGTCCTCGCATAGGACGACGCCATGGCATGGATAGTTCATAACGAACGCGATCGCAGTTCCGTCCGGACGATATGCGCCGAGGGCTGCGACCTCAGCGTCGGCGGGGCCGGAGCGATTTGCGGCGAGCTGGATTTGACAGTGCGGACGCATCAGGCGGCGATTGATCCCGAGCCTGAATGGCGCGGCGGCGGCACGGATTGTCGCGGGTTCGAGATTGCTATGAGCCGCAACGATCACCGACGCTATTTTCTCCGGCAGCGCGCGCTCCCACCCCAGGTCACGGCCTTCAGCCGGTTTCGCGTCGGCGCGCGGAGTCGCGAAGATGTTGAAGGCCGGCGCGGAGTGAGTGTGCGTGGCGCAAATGAGGATGGAATCGGCGGGGATGCCGGTTCGCGCGGCGGCGCGTTCGCGGATGTCATCAGCGATCCGAGCGCCGAGTGCGAGTAGATCGACGCCAACGATGGCGATTTTGTTGGCGCCATCGTCGAGCACGAGCGCTTGCGCGGCGAGGTCGTCGTGCACGCCCTCGTTGCGGCCGACGCGATTGCCATAGCCGAGCATCGCGAGACCGGCGACCGGATCGAGTTTTATGCGCGCGGCACCTGCGTAGAAGGGACTCATTGCAATTTGGCGGCGGCGAGTTCGGTCGCTCTGGAAGCCACTTTGACGGCCGCTGCGATGATGTCGTCGACATCGCGGTCGTCGCCGAGCAGGCATTCGTGCGGGATTGAGACCATCTCATGCTCGAACAGGCGCTCGGCGACTGGGCAATCAATCGCGATCTGGTCGGGGCTGGCGCCTGCGAGCTCGCACGCTTTGCGATAGGCGGCGGACTCGCGCGGGAAGAGTGCGGAGCGATAGACCGGGTCGTTGGCGACGCCGCATGGAATGCCCTCGGCGCGCAGTGCGCGGACGAAGCGATTGCGCGAGAGACTGAGCGCGGATTCGTCGACTAGAAAAATGAATGCGTAGATGACTTCGCGCGTGACGCGCGGATCGCGCGCGACCGGCGTCAGCCCCCTGATTGCGCCGAGGCCTTCGCGGATGCGCGCGGCGGCGCGGCTCTTGTGCTCGATCTGTTCCGGGATGCGCGCGAGCTGCGCCAGCAGTATTCCGCATTGCCATTCCGTCATCCGGTAGTTCGCGCCCATCAGCGGGCCTTCGAACGTGTCGCCGGGCCTGCGCCGTCCGCAGTTGATGAGCGACTGGCATCGCTGCTCGAGGTCGGGGTCGTTGGTCGCGATCATCCCGCCTTCGCCCGCGGTCATCGGCTTGGACGATTGAAAACTGAAGCATCCGAGTGCGCCGTGAGTGCCGACGCCGCGATCGCGGAACCGAGCGCCGGGAACGTGGGCGCAATCTTCGACGATCGGAATCGAATGCGCGCGTGAAATTTCCACGAGCGTGTCGAGGTTGGCGAGCGACGCGCCGTAGTGCACGGGAATGATCGCCTTGGTGCGGCGGGTGATGAGGCGCCTCACGGACTCTGGATCGATGCATGCGTTGTCGGCGCTGACGTCGGCGAAGACCGGACGCGCCATGCATGCGACGGCGGCGTAGGGCGTCGCGGCGAAGGTGATCGCGGGGACGATGACCTCGTCGCCGGCGCCGATGCCGAGCGCTTTCAGCGCGACCTCGAGTGCGCTGGTGCCGGAGGTGGTCGGGATGGCGAAGCGAGCGCCATGATACTCGGCGAAAGCGGCTGCGAACTCGGCGGCCTTGCGATTGGGGCTCGGGTAGCCGCCCCAGCTCGACGAGGTGAGTACGTCTTCGAGCTGCGCGCGTTCGCGAGCGTCGCAGACAGGCCACGCCGGGAAGGGGCGGCTGCGAAGCGGCTGGCCGCCGAGGATTGCGAGCGTTGAAGGCATTGAAGTTACAGTTAAAGTGTTACTTTAATTATAAAATCAAGCGTCGCCGGCCGCGCGGAAATCCGGAGCAGACATCTTTGATTTCGGACCCTCACCCGCGCCTCAAAGGCGCGGCCTCTCCCTGCCAGGGAGAGGCATTGGAGGCTATTTCTTCGCGACTTCGGTCACGAACGTCAGCTCAGGGCGGCCGGCGAGGATGGCGCCGATTTTTCCACCGAAGGCTTTCATGTGATCGGTCTTGCCGTGCGCATCGAACGCAGCCTGATCCTTATAAACCTCGTAGTAGATGAACTCGGTCGGGTCTTTGCTGTTCTGGTGCAGGATGTAGGCGAGGGTGCCGGGCTCGGCGGTTCTTACCGTCGCGATCATTTCCTTGGCCGCGGTCGTGAACTCGGCTTCCTTGCCGGGCTGCACTTTAAGTTTCGCAAGCAGGCTAATCGACATCGTGGGTCTCCTTGAAGAATCAGATTCAACTACCGTCGTATTCGGACGCGCGCGATTTTTCAAGGCGAATCGACGCTCGGCTTGGCGGCTCTTTCATCGCGGCGCGGTGTCGGCTAACGGTGAAGGGCTGATCGCGACGATCGGCGACTGGAGAATATCACGATGCTGGGTTTTGATTTGACCGACGAGCAGCGCGAACTGAAAGAGCTGGCGCACAAATTTGCCGAGCAGGAAATAATTCCGTGCGCGCGCGAATACGACGAGAAGGAAATTTTCCCGGTCGATGTCTGCGAGAAGGCTTTCGCGGCGGGGCTGATGAACTTTGGCGTGCCTAAAGAACTCGGCGGCCCCGGACTCGGCGTGCTCGACACGAGCCTTATCGTCGAGGAGCTGAATTACGGCTGCGCCGGAATCTCGAACGCGGTGGGCGCCAACGACCTGGCGACGCTGCCGATCCTGATTGCCGGCAACGACGATCAGAAGAAGACCTACCTCGGGCAGTTGGTGAAGAAGCTGACCTTCTGCGCGTTCGCGATCACGGAGCCGGGCGCGGGCTCGGACGTCGCCTCGATGAGCACCAACTACCGGCGCGAGGGCGACGAGTACATTATCAACGGCACCAAGCATTTCATCTCGAACGGATCGCGCGCCGATTGGTACGTCACCTTCGCGACTTCGGACAAGCGGCTCAAGCACAAGGGCATCTCGTGTTTCGTGTTCCCGTCGAGCGTGCCCGGAATCACGCGCAACCGGATGCATGGCAAGCTCGGGCAGCGCGCGGCCGACACCGGCGAAATCTTTTACGAAGACGTGCGGGTTCCGGCCAGCGCGCTGGTCGGGCGCGAGGGCGAGGGCTTCAAGTACGCGATGGCGACCTTCGATCACAGCCGGCCGGAGATTGGCGCGATTGCGATCGGGATTTCGCAGCGGGCGCTCGACGAATGCCTCAAGTACTCGAAGCAGCGCAGCGCGTTCGGCCAGCCGATCGCGAACTTCCAGGCGATCCAGTTCATGATGGCCGACATGGCGATCGATATCGAAGCGATGCGGCTCCTGACGTACAAGGCGGCGTGGCTGGTCGATCGCGGCGAAAGCCCCAACGCGATTTCGGCATACGCGAAGGCGTTCAGCGCCGACGCGACGATGCGAATCACGACCGACGCGGTGCAGATTTTCGGCGGGTATGGATATATGAAGGAGTATCCGGTCGAGAAGTTGATGCGCGACGCCAAGCTGCTACAGATTTATGAGGGCACGTCGCAGATTCAGCGCGTCGTGATCGCGCGGAATTTATTAAAGTGAAACCCCTCCTGGGTTTCACGCTTCCCTGGGCAGGGGTAACCCCTGCACCTTAGAATTAAGAATTAATCGTCCGTTGCTGGAGTCGCTACTGGATGCGGGATTGGCGGGTCCTGGTTGGCCGGTTCGTTGCCGGTAACGGATCCCACGTAGCCGCCCTGGTGATAGACGTCGACCTGGCCGGTGGTCGGATCGGGCAGCAGATTCCATTCGTCAGGCGGCGGTGGATTGGGATTGGGCGGCATATAGACGATTGGCGCAGGAGGCGGAGCCGGGAGAGGCGGCGGCGTCGAGGCGCATGCGGCGAGCGCGATCGATGCGAGCAGCGGCAACGCCAGTCGCGAAATCTTCAAGGCTTGTCCTCTGACTCGATTCATCATGCGGCGCGGATTGGCGCCCTGGAACTACAAATATTTTGTCGCCGGGCTGCCATAATCGCAAGCGGCGCGGCGTGCGAAAGCGTGGACTATTTGCCCGGGATGCCGAGGACCTCGCGAAAGTGCGCGATGGTTTTTTCCAGGCCGGGACGCAGCGCGGTATGCGGCTGCCATCCGAGGACTTTCTTCGCCAGATCAATGTTCGGTTTGCGGCGAACGGGATCGTCGGGACGCGGCGGCTTGACTACTACCTTCGAGGAGCTGCCGCAAAGCTCGATGGCGAGCTGGGCGAGTTCGGTGATGGTGAATTCGTCGGGATTGCCGATATTCACCGGGCCGATGTGCGTCTCCTGATTCATCATGCGCACGATCGCGTCGATCATATCGTCGACGTAGGCGAACGACCGCGTCGAGTTGCCGTCGCCGTAAATCTCGAGATCCTCACCGCGCAGGGCCGCGACGCAGAAGTTGGAAACCACGCGGCCGTCGTTGATCGCCATGCGCGGGCCGTAAGTGTTGAAGATGCGCACGATGCGGGTGTCGACGTGGTTCTGCCGGTGATAGTCCATCATGAGGCATTCGGCGACGCGTTTGCCTTCGTCGTAGCATGAGCGCACGCCGATCGGATTGACGTTGCCCCAGTATGTTTCGGTTTGCGGATGCTCCTCGGGGTCGCCGTAAACTTCGCTGGTCGAGGTGAGCAGGATGCGCGCGCGCACGCGCTTGGCCAGCCCGAGCATGTTGATGGTGCCCATCACGGACGTCTTGGTAGTCTTCACCGGGTTGTACTGGTAGTGCACCGGCGACGCGGGGCAGGCGAGGCTGAAGATGCGATCGACCTCGAGCAGGATCGGCTCGACCACATCGTGGCGGATGAATTCGAAGTTGCGGTTACCGAGCAGGTGCACGATATTGGCACGCTTGCCGCTGAAAAAATTGTCGAGGCAGATGACTTCGTGGCCGTCGTTAAGCAGCCGCTCGCACAGATGAGAGCCGAGGAATCCTGCGCCGCCGGTTACCAGTGCTCGCACAGTTGTCCTCCCGGGTCAGCGGCGGTTTTCGCGCACGATGCCGCGGACCGTTTCAATCACGTAGGTGACGTCTTCGTCGGTCATCGAGGCGTAGATGGGGAGCGACAGGCAGCGGCTGAAGATGTCCTCGGCGATGGGAAAATCGCCGTCGCGGTAGCCGTACATGCGCTGGTAGTAGTGCATCGTGTGCAGCGGGATGCAGTGCACCGAGCATCCGACGCCGCGCTCGCGCAGACTCTCGACGAACTGATTGCGGCCGATCTTCAAGCGCTCCGGATGCAGCCGCAGCACGTACAGATGCCAGGCGTGCTCGATGCCGGGCTCGGAGTACGCGGGCTGCAGCGCGTCGTTGGCGCGGAAGGCTTCGTTGTAGGCGCGTGCAATTTCACCGCGCCGGCGCATGAAGTCGTCGGCGCGCTTGAGCTGGGCGAGGCCGATGGCAGCGTGCACGTCGGACAGGTTGTACTTGAAACCCATGTCGTGGATTTCGTAGTACCACGAGCCGCTCTTGTCGTAGCGCTTCCACGCGTCCTTGTTCATGCCGTGCAGGCTGGCGATGGCGATTTTTTCCGCGAGCGCGTCGTCGCTAGTGGTGATCATGCCACCTTCGGCGGTTGTGAAATTTTTGGTGGCGTAAAAACTGAAACAGGTCAGGTCGCCGATGGTGCCAATCTTCGCCATCCCGCGGCCGTCCATGTAGCGGGCGGATCCGGCCGCATGCGCGGCGTCCTCGACGACTTTCAGATTGTAGTGATGCGCGATGTTGAGGATGCGATCCATGTCGCAGGCGTGACCGGCGAAGTGTACCGGCAGGATCGCGCGCACGCGTTTGTGCTCACCGCTCTCGAGCGCCTCCTCGATTCGCGCCGGGTTGATGTTGAACGTGCCCGGATCGACGTCGACGAACACCGGACGCGCGCCGAGATAGCCGAGAATTTCGGCGGTCGCGGTGAACGTGAACGGCGTGGTGATAACCTCGTCGCCGGGGCCAATGCCGAGCGCCCACAGTGAAAGATGCAGCGCGCCGGTGCAATGCGCCAGCGCGAGCGCGTGTTTCGCGCCGACGTAGCGGGAGAATTCAGTCTCGAAGCGTTTCGCCTTGGGCCCGGTCGTGATCCATCCCGAGCGCAGCGTGTCGATAACCTCGCGCTCCTCGTCGGGTCCGATAGACGGACGATGAAATGCCACTTGTCGCATCGTGTGTGATTCGGTTGAAATCAGCGGGGTCCCGTCGGTCAAGTTAGTCTCGGAGTATAAGGGATAGGTCAAAAGCGGAGCAAGGTGGAAGTCGTGAGGCGTGCAGGAGTGGCCGCGGTGGCGGTGGTGGTCGGATGGTACGTGTTCGCGCTGATCATTCTGCATCCGCTGACCGACGCCCCAGTGGTGGACA
This sequence comes from Binatus sp. (SeqCode), assembly GCA_050010075.1. Lineage (GTDB taxonomy): Bacteria > Desulfobacterota > Binatia > Binatales > Binataceae > Binatus. The sequence goes on from JBEKLS010000092.1 coordinate 12,122, forward strand.
GCTGGCTGTACGGCTCTTCCGTGCGGCGGTTTCTGCGCACCGGCGAGATTAGATTCGCCGGCTACACGCAGGCGATGCCGATAGCGCAGGTCGTATACGGCGTGGCCTGGGCGCGCATGTTCGGCGGCAACTCGGCGTCGCTGGAAGTCTCGGTGGTGATGCTGGCGATTCTGTGCGGCTTGATGTTCCATGCGCTCGCGATCAAGTGCGGCGCGCCCCGATGGCAGGCGCTGGCGGCGACCGGTCTGCTGATCTGCAATCCGTGCTTCACCTTCCTTAGTTTTTCATTCATGACCGAGATTCCCTTCCTGACTGCGATGATCGCGACGCATCTGGCATTCGCCAAGGCCGAAGGACGGCGCGAGCAGTGGTGGCTTTGGTTGTCGGCGGCGACGGCGGTGGTCGGTTTTCTGATTCGGCCGTTCGCCGCGATGGCTATCGCAGGATGCGTCGGTGCGACGCTGCTTTACGACGCCGGCCTCCGAGCAAACTTCCGGGACCTTGCACTGTGGATCAACGCGCGAGTGATCAAGATGATCGTGCCGTTCGCCGTCGCGCTGACGATATGCGTCGGGCTGTGGGTCTGGCTGACGGTGCTTGGACCGAAGCCGTGGCAGGTGCAGTTCAACGAAAATCGCTTCCGTTACATTTTCAACGTGCCGCTGGCCAACTACTTGCGCGCGGGAGTGCTCGGGCCGGCGCTTTATCTCGGCACGGTACTGTCGCCACTGGCGCTGCTGCAGTTTGCGACGCCCCGATGGCGCCGCGTCGCAATCGGCGGCGCGGGAATTTTCGCCGCCGCGCTCATCCTGATGTGGATCGACGATCGGCTGCCCGTGACGCCCGAGTACAGTTGCTTTGGCGGATGGCAAAACGTGTTGATACTGCGCGGCGCGGCAAATCGTTTTTCATGGGCCGGCAATTGGCAGTACGTGTTCCTTTTGTTGGCGAGCTTCGGCGCGGCGGGATTCGTCGCGGCCTTTGCCGATATCTTCAGGACGCTTGACCGCGGTGCTGCCGCGATCGTTATAGCCGCGATAATTTATTGGGCGGCGACGATACCGCTGTGGTTCTACAACGATCGCTACTACCTGGTGATGGTCCCGGCCGGTGCGATTGTGCTTGCACTGGCGCCGCTGCCACGAGCGCGGCTGGTGCAGGCCGCTGGATTCGCGATGACGCTCGCGATGGGCCTGATGTCGCTCGGCGGCGCCTATGCGTATCAGCGCGGGATGGCGGTGGTCGTCGCGACGCGCAACGACCTTGAGCGCCAGGGAGTTCCGCGCTCAGCGATCGACGCCGGCTACGCGCTCAACGGCGAAGATCTCTACCGCTATCCCAAGCATGGAATCGAGACGATGCAGCTCGAAGGCGGAATCCCGATGATCACGTCGCAGAAGGAGGACGACTACACGATTGCAAGCGTGCCGCTCGCCGGGATGGAAGTCGTGCGGCGGCTAAAATGGCCGGGAACGTTCGGCCTCGGCCACCGATACTTCTACCTGGTGAGAAAGCAGATAACGGTAAATGTCGGCACTCCCGGCAATCCACCTACCGTCGCGCCGGTGAATCAGGGGAAGAACTAAGACCTGGTCAGCCTTTCGATGAGGGAAGGAAGGGCGGCATTCCAGTGTGCGCCGAGACGCCACCGTCGACGACAAATTTCGCACCAGTTATGAAGGAGGCCTCGTCGGAGGCCAGGAAAGTTACGGTATTGGCGATCTCGTCGGGCTCGCCCATACGGCCGACTGGATGAATCGCACCCATGATACGGCGGAACTCGTCGGCGCGATCGCCGCCAAGGACCTGGGCGGCACGGGTGTTGATACCGCCGGGACATACACAGTTGATGCGAATATTGTGCTTCGCATTTTCAAGCGCAGCGGCGCGCGTGAGATTAATCACACCGGCCTTGGCGGCGTTGTAAGAGGCCATGCCGTAATCGCCATGCATTCCGGAAATCGACGCGGTATTGATGATCGCGCCGCCACCCTGCTTGCGCATGATCGGGACTGAATACTTGATGCCGAGAAAGGTGCTGGTCAGCGTGACCGCCATCACACGGTTCCACGACTCGAGAGTGGTGTCATGAACCAGCGAGACTTCGGCCATGCCGGCATTGTTGAACATGACGTCGAGACGGCCGTAGGAATCAATCGCGAGCTTGATAGTCGCTTGAATCGCCTCGGGATCGGCGGCATCCATCTTGATGAAAACGGCGCGCCCGCCAGCCGATTTGACCTCTTCTGTCACCGCCTGAGCGCGCGTACTGCTTAAGTCCGCGACGACCACCGCGGCGCCTTCCGAAGCGAAGCGGCGTACAGTCGCAGCGCCGATGCCGGCGCCGCCAGCCGTTACGATAGCTACTCGATCGCGCAGTTTACCGGGCATAATTACTCGTTGGTGCAGGCGGCACTCGTGCCGCGCCGTTAGCTGGGGCTGCCGGGGGCCGGGCCGGGCATCACGTAGGTCGGGACGCCGGACTTCTCTTCGACCGCCTTTTCGAGCTTCTGCATGTCGATCTGATCGGTAAGTCCGCGGCGGTCGGCTTCCTTCTGCGCGTAGGCCCACAAGCCGGCGTACATGCCGTAGAGATCGTCATGGACTTCGACATAGAGCGAGTCGCCGCGCCATCCGAACTTCACCGGCTGATAGACGAACTCGCCGGGCGTGCCGATTTTCACCTTGTTGAAGAAGCGCTCGATGTCCTCGGGATACAGCCGGATGCATCCGTGGCTGACTTCCATACCGACGCCCCATGGCACATTGGTTCCGTGAAAGGCGTACTCGGGCAGCGTCAGCTCGATGCGGTAGTGGCCGAGCGGATTGTCAGGATCGTCGCCGGAAACCACGTGCTCCGCTTCGCCGTCACGCTCCAGATGCTCCTCGTAGATGTCCTGCGGAACATTCCAGGTCGGGTTACGCGTCTTGCCGCGAACCGTGAAGCTTCCGACTGGAGTCTTCCAATCGAACCGCCCGAGGCCGACCGGGAACGAGTACACGACCGACGGTGTTACTCCGCCCGGGTGCTTCTTGCCGGCATCGAACTTGGCGGGCGTCACCTTGCCTTTGGCGTGAACGGGGCCGGTCGGCGACGGATAGTAATAGTAAATCCGCATCTCGGGGATGTTCATCACGATGCCGACGTGCGGCGTGTCGGGCAGGATGTGCTCGTCGGGCAGAATGATCACCCGGCCGGGTGTCGGCGCCCACCAGTCGACGCCGGCGTTGGCGTTCGAGATTTCTTTGGCTGTCACGCCGAACCATCGCCCGACGTCGAGCAGCGTGTCGCCCTTCTGAATCTGATACGTGATCAGATTGCCGATGATGTTGTCCTTGCCGTGCGGGAGCGGATAGGCGTAGAGCGGACGCTTATCGAATTCGTCCTCGGTCCATGCGCCGTTGGCAGCCGGAATCGCGACCAGCGCGATCAGGAACAGGGCGGGGAAGAATCGAATCGCGATATCAATGAAGCGCTTCATGAACTTCCAGGCGTGAACTTCCAGATAGGTTGCTGACAGTCTTTAGATACCCGCCGCGTCGTCGTCGCATGCTGATGGAATGATACCGGCGCGATCAGTCTGCAATCAACCTCAGATTCGCGAACTTTAGCACAAGCAATTTTATTCCACCGCGCTCGAAATTCACCCATGCCTTCGCGCTGTCGCCGCGGCCCTCGCGCCGGCGCACGATGCCGCGACCGAAAGTCGGATGAACCACACGCGCACCGATCGACAGCCCGTCGCCGCCGGGTCCGGGTTCATCGTCGGGCAACTGGCTGTCGGATAAATCGACGTATGATTCGCGCGGCGACAGCGGGCGTATCGGCGCGGAGTGGCGCTCAGGCGCGATACGTCGAATCAGGGCGGGGTCAATCTCACGGATGAATCGCGATTGGCGCGACTCCTGCCGCACGCCGTAAATTTCCCGCGACAGCGTGTTGGTCAGGTAGAGCAACTGGCGCGCGCGCGTCATGCCGACGTAGCAGAGGCGCCGCTCCTCTTCGATTTCCTCGTCGATATCGGCGGAGCGGCTGTGCGGAAACAGCCCTTCCTCCATCCCGGCGATGAACACGATCGGATATTCGAGGCCCTTCGATGTGTGCAGCGTCATCAGCGCGGCGCGGCCGCCGCTGGAATCGATCTGCTCGGTGTCACTGACTAGCGCGACGCGTTCGAGGAACTCGGGCAGGCCGGCGCCGGACTTCTCGGCGTCGAAGGCGCTGGCCGCCGTCAGCATCTCGGCCAGGTTCTGCTTGCGCATCGATGCGTCGTCGAGCGTGTCGAGGTAAGGCTCGAAGCGGCTCTGCGCCACCACTTCCTCGACGATGCCGCGCACACTCAACTCGGGCGCGCGTGCGGCGAGATCGTGCATCCACGAGTAGAGCATCCCCGCCTGCTTGGCGATCCTGAGCGCGACCTTCGAATAGGTTTCGAGCCGGCCCATCGCTTCGAACGCGGTGATATGTTCGCGCGCGGCGAGTTCAGCGATCGCCTCGAAGGACTTCGCGCCAATCCCGCGCGGCGGCGTGCCGATCATTCGCTCGAGGCTCACGGCGTCGGCCGGATTGGCGAGCACCCGCAGATAGGCGAGCAGATCCTTGATGTCGCGCTGCTCGTAGAAGCGCACACCGCCGACGACGTAGTAGGGAATTCGCCGCCGCACGAGAGCCTCTTCGATCGCGCGCGACTGCGCATTGACGCGGTAGAAAACGACGACGTCGGCCGGCCGGAATCCGCCTGAGCCCGTCAGCCGGGCGATTTCGAGCGCGATAAAGTCGGCCTCGTCGCGCTCGGTGACGCCGGTGTAGTAGGTGACCGGCTCGCCGGCGCC
>JBEKLS010000093.1:0-16921 GCA_050010075.1 Binatus sp. (SeqCode)
CACCGGACCGTCGCCCGGCTCGACTCGGATTGCTGCCGACCAGATAGTCGTCTCGGTCGGGCCGTACATGTTCCACAGCTCCGTGCTGCGCGCGAGAATCTGATCGGCCAGCTCCCGCGGGAGCGCCTCGCCGCCGCACAGAATCTTCATCGGGGGCTGGCCGTTCCAGCCGGCCTCGATCAGCATGCGGAAGGTTATCGGAGTCGCCTGGATCACCGTCGCCCGCGATTCGATCAGCCGCTCGAGCAGCAGCGTGCCGTTCGAGGCGACCTCGCGGCTCGCGATTACCAGTTTTGCTCCGACGCATAGCGGCAGGAACAACTCGAGCGCCGCGATGTCGAACGAGAGCGTCGTCACTGCGATAAGAGTGTCGTTGGCGGTGAGCCCCGGTTTCCTGCTCATCGAACAGAGCAGGTTGACCACCGAACGATGCGTGATCTCGACGCCCTTGGGCCGCCCAGTCGAACCTGACGTATAGATGACGTAGGCCAAATTCTCGGCGTTCAGATTGGATTCAAGATTCGAGCTATCTTCCTCCGCAATCTTGCGCCAGTCCGTGTCGATGCACAGGACATTGCAATCACCCGGCAGGCTTCCGCGCAGGCTGCTCTGCGTCAGGATAAGAGACGCGCCCGAGTCGCGCAGCATGTACGCCAGCCGCTCCTGCGGATACGAAGGATCCAGCGGCAGGTAAGCTCCGCCCGCCTTCATTGTTCCGAGCAGACCGACCATCATCTCGATCGAGCGCTCGACGCAGATCGCGACCAGGTCATCCGGCTTCACCCCGAGTTTTCGAAGGTGACGCGCCAACTGGTTCGATCGCTCATTCAATTCGCCGTAGCTGATCTGGCGGTCGCCGAAGACCGCAGCTATCGCTCGCGGAGTTCGCTCTGCCTGGCGCTCGAAAAGCTGATGCACGCAGGCGTCGCGCGGATACGCGACTTCCGTCGCATTCCATTCCACCGACGATTGTTCGCGCTCGGCCTCCGTCAGCAAGGGCAGGTCCGCGAGGTGCCGTTCCGAATCGGTGGCGACAGCTCCGAGCAGCGTTTCATAATGGCCGAGCATCCGCGCGATACGATCGTCATCAAAAAGGTCGGTGCTGTATTCCGCTTCCAGCCAGATATCGTCGCCGTTGTCGGTCAGCACCAGGGTCAGGTCGAACTTCGAGGTTCTGCTTTCGGACAGCACCGACTCGACCGCGAGCCCATCCAGTCCGATGAAAGACAATTGCTGATCGCGATCGCGCCAGTTGATCATCACCTGGAACAGCGGCGAGTGGCTCAAGCTGCGCTCCGGCCTGACCCTGTTCACAACCTGGTCAAAGGGCACTTCGCGATGGCTATACAAACCCAGCAGCTCCTTCTGCACGACCGCGAGCAGCTCGCGAAACGTCATGCTCGCGGAAAGCCGGGTCCGTAGAGCCTGCGTGTGAATCAGGAAGCCAATCACCGATCGCAGTTCCTGCCGCTCCCGCTCGCCGAGCGGAATTCCCAGCAGGATGTCTTCGCTGCCCGAGTAGCGGTAGAGCAGCGTATCGAGCGCGGCCGCAAAGACAGTGAACAGGCTCGTCTTCTCGCGCCGGCTGCATTGGCGCAAAGCTTCGGTCAAGGTCGCGTCGATGCGGAAGCGCTGGCGGGCGCCGCGATAGGATTGCACGCTCGGCCGCGGCCGATCCGACGGCATCTCCAGCAGCTCGGGCGCGCCGCGCAGATTCTCCTGCCAGAAGTCCAAATCCTCATCGAATGCCGCTTCGTCAACCTGCTGTTGTTGCCAGACCGCGTAGTCTCCGTACTGGATCGGCAAACGGCTCAAGGCCGGCGGCTCGCCGCGCACGATTGTACGATAGGCCGACGACAACTCGCGCCACAAAACGCCTTCCGAGGCCCAGTCGCAGACCATGTGATGCATCATCAGGATGAACACATGTTCGCTCGGCCCCAGGCGCACCAGAGTTGCCCGGATTCCAGGCTCGGTCTCGAGCTGGTACGGACGCCGCGGCTCATCGATCAGCAAACGCGCCAGTTCCGTCTCGCGCTGCGCGGGCGGCAACGCGCCAAGGTCGACTCGCTTCATCCGCAGCGGCCAGCTTTCATGCACGATTGCGATAGGCCGTTCTGCCGCTATCTGTACGGTAGTCCGAAGAATCTCGTGTCGCGCGACGATCGCGTTCAGCGCCTGCTCCATCGCATCGGCGTTGAGTTCTCCCGCCAGCCGCACCGACTCGGACTCATTATATAGAGGCACGTCGGGCGCCAGCTCCTTGAAGAACCAGATTCGCTGCTGGCCGGAGGGGAGCGGATAGGGCAGGTTTCTGCCGCGAGGCATAATCGGTTGCGCTCCCGCCGGCGCCTCGATCGACGATTGCGACAGGTTTTGCGCCATCGTGGGCTGTGCTGAATCGCCGTTGCGACGAATCGGACGCAGCCGCGGTTTGATGAACGCCGCCTGCTCCGCCACCGTCGGATTCTCAAAGAAATCCGACGCCGAAAGCACGACCGACAGCCTCTCGCGCAGCTTGGACAGGCACTGTATCGCCATCAGCGAATCGCCGCCCAGCGCGAAGAAGTTGCTGTCCGGAGCGGCTTGCGGTTGCCCAAGGACTTCAGACCAGATGCGCGCGACGGTTTCCTCGACGCTATTTTCGTCAACAGGCTCTACGGCCTCAGGAGAATGGCCGTTGCTATGCGCCGGGCCGGCCGCCGCTGGCTGTCCCGCGCTATCCAGCAACTTCAACCGTTGCACCTTGCCGGACGGACCCTTGGGCAGGTCCGCCACAAAATGGATTCGCGTCGGCGTCTTGAAATGACCGAGGCGGCTCTCGCAGAAGGCGAGCAACACGCTTTCGTCGCCCTCCATCCCCGCTCGCAGCACGGCGAAGGCGACGATGTCCTCGCCGAGGTAGTGATCGGGCACTCCAACGGCGGCCGCTTCCAGCACCGCCGGATGCGATTCCAGCACCTCGTCGATCTGCCGCGGCGCGATATTCATCCCGCCCTTGATGATCAGTTCCTTGGATCTGCCGATGACGAAGAAGTAGCCGTCCTCATCCTGGTAGGCCAGGTCGCCGGTATGCAGCCAGCCCTCTGCATCGAACGCAGCCGCCGTTCCTTCTGCATCCTTGTAGTAGCCTTGGGCGAGGGCCGCGCCGCGAAGCAGGACTTCTCCCGGCTCGCCGCGTGGAACATCGACGCCCTCGCGGTCGATGATCCGGGTCTCGAAACCCCAGGCCAGGCCGGGCGTTCCTATCTTGTTCTCGCCCGGCGGCAGCGGATTCGAGAAAACATTCCCGCCCTCGCTCGAGCCCATCGCCTGGATCAACAGCAGCTCGAATTTGGCCAGGAACTCGCGCTGCATCGAAGGCGACAGCGGCGCCGAAGAAGAACGTATAAAGCGAATCCGCCGGAACGCTGCTTCGCGCCGCTCCGCGTGAGGATCCTTCCAGTCCAGCAACTGCGCGATGATCGTTGGCACCACTGCCGACCACGTGCAGCGATATTCGTCGAGCAAATCCCAGTACTGGCTGACGCTGAAGCGATGGGGCACTACCACCGAACCGCCGCTCATCAGGGTCGGCATCAGCGTCACGCACTCCGCATTGATGTGGTAAATCGGGAGCACCAGCAGCGAGCGATCAGAGGAGCTGAGCTGATGGGAAGAGATCGAGTTGCGCCCATGGGCGAGCAGCGTCCGATGGGAGTGAATTGCAGCCTTGGGTTCGCCGACGCTGCCCGACGTGTACATCAGCAGCGCGACGTCTTCTGCCGCCGGAGTATCCAGTGGCGTGTCGTCCGGCGGCTCGCCGCATTCGCTGGCGAAGGCATCGACCTCCGCGAAAATCACCTGCACCGTGCGGCTGACTCCGGCCAGCGCCTCGCTGGCGATGGCGGCGTACTGATCTTCAACGAAAAGCACCCTGGCGTCGCAATGATTCAGCGTGTACGCGAGCTGCGACGCGCCACCGCGCACATTGAGCGGCACTGATACCATGGCGCCGTACATGGTTCCCAGGAAAAGCTGGGCAGTGTACAGCCCGTTCTCCAGCATGAAGGCGACCTTGTCGCCGCGCTTCAACCCGAGTCGCCGCAGTTGGGTCGAAATTGCTCTCGACTGCTCCTGCAGGCCCTTGAAGGACAGCACCCGCCCGGTATCAGGGCTGATAAGGAACGGAGCATCGCCCTGCGCGCTCGCCATTCGATCGATCAGGTCCCTGACCGTCCCGACCGCGCTCTCGCCGACGGCGAAAGTCTTCATTGGAGAACTGCCCCCCGTTTCGACAACTCGCTGCTCTGTCTGACTCATGACAGGAGGCCAGCTGGAGTTGAGTCGGACGCGGTCAGGCAATCTCAGCTGCGTCAGACGTAAGTCAGCGTGGCCACTCTACTGAGGCTAGTAGATGCTATAGCGCCGCTTCGCTCCGATAGTTTTGGTAAATTTGAACGGAGCAAACGTCAAGGTTAACGGGAAAGGTGCAGGAAGGAGTATGCGGGTTGGTTCGGCTTTCCGTCGCCCGAAGAACTTGAAGGTCAGAATGCGTCAAAAGAGGTCTTGACTCAACCGGTCATTTGATAGGCGAGTAGCACGTCCGGGCATCCGGAATTACCGCGAGCGGCCTGAAATCTATGTAGTTAAATCCTACTGTAGGCAGAATATTACTTTTAGTAGCCTATCAACTACCTCAGGAAATCCTACAAACAGACGCAAGAGCGGTGCCGCCAGAAGCATTTCCAGTCAGCCTGTAGGATGGCGAAAATGGCCTAAATCGCTCGTCATGGTTCTCCTAGGCACAGGGCCGCATTGCGTGCTATGTCATCTTTTCCTTTGTTATTAAAGGTAAATTTAAGATATTAGACGTTATACCAATGTTGCAATGACTCCAGCGTCAATAGATCATTCAAAGGGTTCGCGTTAGTAGTTACTAAAATTTTGCTAACTGACGTGCAAATTAACGCTCGAAATCCCGCGATATAACTGCAACGCTGTGCTTATCTTACTCTACCTTTCGAATTTCGGCTCCGAGCGACCAGACGAGAGCAGCAGAGACTAAAAAGGTCAGGAAGAGAACGTTGAGAACTTGGCAAGAACATATCGAGTGCAAACAAGGTGATAAATATCCGTCCGGTAGCTTACGCGAGGAATCTGGACCGGGCGCGACGTTCCGAACAGAGACAGTAGGAGGACCAAACCGATGAAGACCAGTCTAAGCCGTCAGCATGAAGAGGCCTTCGCAATCCTGCGCAGCGGCCTCGGCCGTTTGAACCTGCCCGTCGACCTGGTCGATGAGCTCATCGAACGGCACATCGCAGTTGCCTTCGAGAAGGGCGCCCTGGCGTTCTGCGAGGGCAACACCGACGGTATGCTCGCCTGCATCCTGAGCGGCTACGTTAACGTTTACTGCCCTGTGGGCGACGGCAACCGCACCCTGGTGCGAATGGCCGGGCCGGGCGAGATCATCGGCTATCCTGACTATGTAGATGAGAAAGGCCGCCATGCGCGCATGTTCGAGGCCCAGGTCGCAAGCAAATGCACCTTGGCGTTGTTCAGCCGCGACCATATAGCGCGCTTGCTGGCCGGGCTCCCGCCGGAGGCAATGATCACGGTCATCGCGTCATTGAACACCTTCTGGTCGGAGAACCTGCGCCGTTTCGCCACGCTGCTGAATCTGCCGTTCTGGGACCGGCTCACGATCGTGATGAGCGATCTGGCCAAGCGGGCCGGCGTCAGGGACTCGGAGGGCATCATCCTGATTCCTGAGATTGGCCATGAGGACCTGGCCGAGATGATCGGTTGCTCGCGGCCGATGGTCAGTCGCCTGATCGCCGAGATGGTCGAGTCGGGTCTGCTTTCGCGTCGTGGCAAGCAGTACGTGCTGCTCAAGAAGTGGGACTTCAACGACAACCATCGCAACTCGCAGAAGTCGGTTCAGCGGCTGGCTGCCGTACCCCCAGCACGAACGTCATCGTTCGGAGCGCCGTCGGCTTCCTCCAACGGTTCCGGCAGCAGCCGCGGAGTTACCTCTTACGCTGCACGCAGCTCGGGCTGAGCATTCGCCTGCCCGGCCGCGCTGCGATGGCCAAGGGAATCAGACTGATCGTTGAAGTGGATCGCGTTGCGAGACGCGATCCACTTGCTTTTGAGCTGCCAGGCGCACAGCGACGCACGCGGTCACTGCCGCTGTGCGGGCTGGCGTGGCTCTGGACTCCCCACTATCCCAGAAAAGGTTGGAGGCGAAATGCACGGTCCCAGATGGGCCGCGGTGGCACACTCGAACCAGTCGCTACGGGCTGAAAGAGCGAAGTGCCAGTCGCTCTTTCAGCCGACGATCTTTAGCTCTTTAGCGGCGGCGACGGCGCTCGACGATCACGAGGAGGGAGGCCGCCAGCATCGTTACACCGCTGACCGCCATTCCCACATCGAACTCAGGTGCCGTATACGGGTGCCCAATGGGTCCCTCCTTGCAGAGCCTCGGGAGGTACTCGCACGCGATCTGCAGAAGGCTGGCATGAGCCATGCCGCTGAGCGCCAGAACCATCGTTCCCACCAGAGGAATCATTGAGCCAATACGCTTTAGTCTTTCCGTTTTCATCGGGACCTCACTTATTCTCTAAACTATCTGTCAGCTGCTGCGCTTATCCGCGAACAAAAGTACAACAACGCGTCGATCACGTCTCTCGCATTTTAACGAGGAACTAACGAGACTTCGTTCAACGTGACGCCAATTCGCGAATTCTATCTTTTAACAGCATTATGAGAGTTTAAATATGGTATTAAATCTAAAATCATCTAAAAATACAGTTTAAAACTGTCATAGATGTTATTGCATCGCAGACAGTCTACGATGCGGCGAGATGCAGAGGCGTCGAGCCCGTGGCTTGTGCGGAAATTAAGACTCCGGATACTGAACTATTTGTCGAATCTGGAGAAGAATCGGGCAGCTTTCCGCGCAATTCCGAGTCGCCAAATAGTCAGTCTTAGCCGCAACTTTTAGCGAACCCTCTAGTATGAACAAATTAGTGCGAGGAGTTTCATTAACTACTAGAAACGGCCATTTGAAGGGAGTTTGGGTCTTAAAGAGATATCGACCAATCGTTGAGACCGGCTCCAGGCCTTGGCGGTTAGTATCTACAGTAATGAAAAATTTGTTGCGTACACCCGCTGTGAACAGATCCGTATCTGATTCGTCCCCTCGAGCGGATGAATTGGCCGCATGCGCTTCGCCGCAGAGCGGTTCTTCTTAGAGGAAAGTCTGATTCTGGCAAGTGCGAAAATGCCTTTTGCGCAAGCGTCGGCGAAGCAGCTCTCGACCGCATCCGGAGCTTTGAAAATCGCTTTGAAAAGTGTCCGCTTCGTGATTTTAGCGGTACTGCTCGTCGGCGAATTGTTCCACTTCGGAGTGCCCCTTATCCCATCCCTGAGCCCCAGCCTGCAGGGTTGGTGGTTGCCCGTCATTTTGAATGGGCGCTCGTTCGTAGAAGCCGCTCTGGGTGCGGTTGTAGCGGCGATCCTGTTCAGCTGGCCGGTCTTGATTGACGAGATTCGCGCGGCAATTCAAAAACCGTTCTCGTCTCATCGTATCTGGTGGTTGTTAGCGCATATCGTCTGCGCATTCGGCGTACTCGTATGGTTCGTGCTGGGCAGCGTCGACTACTCTCGGGCTGGCGGCACCTTGTGGTTCTTTGGCGGCGTTGGGATTCTTGGCGCCTCAGCGATTACCTGGTGCGTCGCGCTCTTTCCGCTGGAGTTCTGGTCGAATTGGTTCAGGCGCAGTCCTGGAGCCTTCGCGGCGGGAGCTGGGGTTGGCGTACTTACCCGCGTGATCGGATACCTCGCGCAGGTCCTGTTGTTCCCGCTTCAACATTACACGCTCTGGACCGTGGCGATGATGCTCCGCTTGTTGGGCCAGAATGTCGTCCAGAACCCCGCCCTCGATTTGGTCGGCACCGCGAAGTTTTCGGTCGAGATTGCTCCGGTCTGTTCGGGTCTGGAAGGAATTGGCCTGATCTGCGCGTTTTTGGCATTTTATCTGTGGTACTTTCGCGCCCAGCTCCGGTTTCCCTCAGCCCTCGCACTCATCCCGATCGGGATCGTCGTCGTTTGGTTATCAAACTCGCTGCGTATCACATTTCTGGTACTGCTTGGACAACACTTCGATTGGGCTGCGCTTGAGGGGTTTCACAGCGTAGCCGGCTGGATTTTCTTCAACGCCACAGCCATCGGCCTGATCATGCTGAGTCGTCGTACGCGACTGTTTTCAAAGACTCGACACGATGACCTGAGTTCTCATCCCAATCCTGCAGCGCCTTACCTGGTGCCGCTGGCCGTGATGAGCGCGATTGCGCTGTGCAGCGTTCCATTCTCGCACGGTTTCGATTTTACCTATCCGGTGCAGCTGATCGTGACGGCCGCCGCGATCTGGTGGTACCGGGATCGCCTGCGCACAATCCTGTGGAGCTTTTCCTGGTCCGCCGCAGCGATCGGCGCAGTCGTGTTTCTGGTTTGGATCCTGATCGTTGCGCGAGCGAACTCGGCGCAGTCGAACGCGGCATTCGCAGCGAGTCTGAGAGGCATCTCATTAGTTGCGGCGGCCGTGTGGATGTGTTCGCGCGTCGCCGGGGCCGTAGTGCTGGCTCCGGTGGTCGAGGAATTGGCCTTTCGCGGTTACCTGCTTCGAAAGCTGAGCACTCCGGATTTCGAAACGGCGGCGTACCAGGGCATCACCGTGCCCGCGTTTCTGACGTCGTCGATACTGTTCGGCATTCTCCAGCAGCATTGGATCGCCGGAATTCTTGCCGGAATGATCTTCGCGGCCGCGGCCTGCTATCGGGGGAAACTCTCGGATGCTGTGTGCGCGCACTCGACCACCAACGCGATGCTCACTTTGTACGTAATTGCTACCGGCAGTTGGTCGCTCTGGAGCTGATCAAGGCGATCGGTCAATTCGGCCGCGTCCGGCGGGTTTCACAGCTCCAATTCGCGCAGTGGTCAGCATCTCAGCCCGCATAAATCACACGACATAACGTATAAGGCGTTCGGCTGTCTGGTCCCTCGCCCGTTACTTTCACGGGGAGCTTAGCTGAAGGTTGCGGGCTACAGCGGAGACGCCCGGTTCCGTCTGACTGAACCGGACGTTCAGCCGCTTGTCACGCCTTATTTGTGACGGCAAAGGCCAAACAAACGAGGCAGGTGACTATTGCGATGGCTAAGAGCGGACTTGATTCACACCTGCATATAGATGGCAAGCCGAGTCCAGGGGGCTTTACTCCGTTCCGGGACTGCGTAGGTAAATCCTACTAGCAGGCGGTATCAGGTCAGCGACAATGCGCCTTTTGCGAAGAAAAATCCTACAACTAGACGCACGAACGATGCCAAGAGGCGTATTTTCAGTCAGTGAGTAGGATGGCGAAATTGGCAAAAATCAACCGTCATAATGTCTCTAAGCCCAGAGTTGCCTTACGCGCTATATAGTGCTTTAATTAGTTATCAGAAGGGACCGCAAAGTATTGAACGTTATTCTGAAGTAGGAAGTCGTTGGAATTGGCGCTACTATTCATTAAACCCGAGTCAGAAGTTACGGAACGGCTGTTAACTGACGTGCAAATTCACCCACTTAAACTGGCGACGTTCACGCAATATTGTGTTTAGCTTAGTTTACCTTTGGAATTTTGGCTTGGGGACGATTAGACGAGAGCCGCAGAAAGCGAAAGGTCAGAAAGAGAACGTTCATGAGTTGGCAAGAAGATATCGAGTGCAAACAAGGTGATAAGTACCCGTCCGGTAGCGTACGCGAGGAATTTGGACCGGGCGCGACGTTCCGAACAGAGCAGTAGGAGGACAAACCGATGAAAACCAGTCTAAGCCGTCAGCATGAAGAGGCCTTCGCAATCCTGCGCAGCGGCCTCGGCCGTTTGAACCTGCCCGTCGACCTGGTCGACGAGCTGATCGAACGGCACATCGCAGTTGCCTTCGAGAAGGGCGCCTTGGCGTTCTGCGAGGGCAACACCGACGGTATGCTCGCCTGCATCCTGAGCGGCTACGTTAACGTTTACTGCCCCGTGGGCGACGGTAATCGCACTTTGGTGCGAATGGCCGGCCCGGGCGAGATCATCGGCTATCCCGACTATGTAGATGAGAAGGGCCGCCATGCACGCATGTTCGAGGCCCAGGTCGCGAGCAAATGCACCCTCGCGCTGTTCAGCCGCGATCATATAGCGCGCTTGTTGGCTGGGCTCCCGCCCGAAGCGATGGTCACGGTCATCGCCTCGCTTAACACGTTCTGGTCGGAGAACCTCCGCCGCTTCGCGACGCTGCTCAACCTGCCGTTCTGGGACCGGCTGACGATCGTGATGAGCGATCTGGCCAAGCGGGCCGGCGTCAGGGACTCGGAGGGGATCATATTGATTCCGGAGATTGGCCATGAGGACCTGGCCGAGATGATCGGATGCTCGCGGCCGATGGTCAGCCGCCTGGTTGCCGAGATGGTCGAGTCGGGGCTGCTTTCGCGCCGCGGCAAGCAGTATGTGCTGCTCAAGAAGTGGGACTTCAACGATAATCACCGCAACTCGCAGAAGTCGGTTCATCGGCTGGCGCCTGTAGTGGCCGCCCCGGCGCGACCGACGTCATTCGCCGCACCGTCGCGTTCCTCAAATGGTTCCGGCAGCCGCGGAGTTACCGCTTACGCTGCGCGAAGTTCGGGCTGAGCAATCGCGGGCGCCCAAGAATACGATTGGGTGCCCGCGTTTAGACGCGGCCGCCCATGGTTTAGGCTGCTCGCCTGGACGGCAGTTGAAACGTTCTTGAGCGCAGCCTACTGATTGCGAACGCATTGCGTTCTGCAATGTTTCGACGCCCCGCTAGTGACATTTCGTGAACGGCGATTGAACGCCGTGCGCCTGAAGCCAATTTAAGCTCATATTCACTTCAATTTCGGTGTTGCAGGTGAGGGCGAACATTAGCAGCACCAAAAATCTGAGACAAAAGCACTTGAATCTGGCGTCAGATGCTCGGGGATTGACGAGCGCGGCACCGGAGGTTCCGGGGATAACCCTGGAAAAGACTTCGGAGGTGATAAACCTAGTGAAACGCACCTGGATGGGACAGACAGAGCTCAATCGAGTTCTGACCATCAGTGAGGTTGCCGAGATATTGCGGGTGCACCCGACGACCGTCTATCGCCTGGTCAAGCGCGGCGAACTTCCCGGCTTCAAGATCGGCGGCAACTGGAGAATCAACCGAGCGTCGCTCGATTTGTGGCTGACGGCCGGACCGCCGCCGCATCTGAGTTCGAGAGTGTAGGTTGCCAACCTGACTCACTGCTGAGCATTGCCGCGATCGTCCGTATCGCTCAAGTCCCGCCCCGCATCTCGCCCGAGTTCCAGCCCAACTGCACAGTTTTCGTACAGACAGTAGTTCGAGGTTCCCTGACAACGCCGTCGTGATAGTGCAAAATCGTTCCTGAAGCAGCGCCGGGGGGAGGGAATTCCATGCCAGCTCAATCCGCGATCGTCGAGCAGCTTTGCGACGGGCCGGGATTCGTCCTGATACCGAATTTGATCGCTGCGGCCGACGCGGCGCAGGCACGATCGATCGCGCTCGAGGTAGCGGCCTCGCCGGATGCCGCGACGTTAGGCAGCAAGAGGAACGGTCAGCGGCATATCCGCGGGCTGCTGGCGCATGGCGAGGTTTTCGAGCGCATGGTCCAGCATCCGGCGATTGTCGAAATCGCCGAGGCGATGCTTGGCGACGATATGACGCTGGGCGCCTATTCGGCGCGAATTCTGTATCCAGGCGCGACCGAGATGGGCGTCCATATCGACTATCCTTACTGGGCGATGCGCGGGCCGTTCACGCTGCGGCCGCCGTTAATGTTGCAGGTCATCTGGATGCTGCAGGATTTCACCGAACACAACGGGGCGACGCTGGTCGCACCGCGCAGCCAACTCCGCTGCGCGCGGCCGGATAGCGAGCAGTTTGCGCGCGAAGCGATCAAGATAGTAGGCGCGGCAGGCGATGCGATCATTTCGCACGGGCTGCTGTGGCACGACACGTCGCAAAATCAGACTGACGAGCCGCGGGTGTCGTTGCTGGTCAACTATGGTCTGAAGGTGATTCGGCCCCTCGATTCGGAGATCGCAAAAGTTCCGCCGCATGTGCTCGAACGCGCGACGCCGAAACTCCGGCAGTTGCTCGGCCTCGAGTTTGGCAACTCGCTCGCGCGCGACCTGTCGAGGGGTGGGCTGTACTGACGTGAAGGCGGTGCGGCACTCCGGTTTTGTTATCTGGTTGTTTCTCGCGCTGGGCGCGGTGCTTCTGCCCAGCGTTGAAGCGCGGGCGCAGTCGGTGCTGAGCTATCATGGCGCGCCGAGTCGAAGCGGAGCCTATGTCGTACCGGGACTTACGTGGGCGCGGGCGGCGGGAATTCATTCGGACCCCGCCTTCGACGGCCACGTTGAGGGGCATATCTACTCGCAGCCGCTGTTCTGGCAATCGCCTAAGACCAATCGCAAGCTGCTGCTGGTCGCCACCGAGGACGACGTCGTTTTCGCGCTGGACGGGATCTCCGGGAGAGTAGTGTGGCGAAAAGCGCTAGGGACCCCGGTTAAGTACTCGGCGCTGCCATGCGGCAACATCAGCCCGCTTGGGATCACTGGAACCCCCGTTATCGACGACGTCAAGGGCGCAATCTATCTGGATGCGATGATCGATGCGGCGGACGGTTCGGGACCGCAACATCTTGTGTTCGGTCTGGCGGTCGATGATGGTGCGGTCCTTCCGGGGTTCCCGGTGAACGTTGCCCAGGCTCTCAAGGCACACGGCTTTACCTTCACGCCGCGAATCCAGAACCAGCGCGGTGCACTTACGATTGTCGATCGCATGCTCTTCGTTCCTTATGGCGGGCACTATGGCGACTGCGGGCCGTATCATGGCTGGGTCGTGCGGATAAGCCTCGACGATCCCGGCACGATCGCGGCCTGGAGCACGCGTGCTGAAGGTGGCGGCGTGTGGGCGCCGGGCGGCATCAGTTACGACGGCCACTCGCTGTTCCTCTCCACCGGCAATACCAAGGACGCCGCGGATTGGTCCGACGGTGAAGCCGTCTTCCGCTTCGGCACCGACCTCAAACGTCCGACAAGTCCGCGCGATTTCTTCGCACCCGCCGACTGGAAGGCGCTGGACGATAGCGATGAGGATCTCGGCGGCACTAGCCCTCTCCCGCTCGAACTGCGAGATGGCAGCGGCGGCGAACGTTTCGTGCTGGCACTCGGCAAGGACGGCAAGGCGTATCTACTCAATCGCGACAATCTCGGCGGTATCGGCGGCGCGCTCGCGGTGGCGAAGGTGGCCCGTGGCCCGATCATCACTGCTCCTGCCGTTTACGCTGCGGCCGACGGCAGCGCGTCGGTCGCCTTCGAAGGCCGTGGGAGCGACTGCCCCGGCGGAATATTAGAGGGGCTGCGCGGTTTGATGTCGGGTCTGTCTTATCCTGGTCTCACCGTACTCAAGATAAGCGCGCATCCTTCGCCCATGATCTCGACGGCATGGTGCGGGTCGGTCTACGGACGCGGAGCACCTATCGTGACCACGTCTGGCGGCGATGCAAATCCGATCGTCTGGATTGCGGGAGCGGGGGACGACAACCGCTTGCATGGCTTCCGGGGCGATACCGGTGACCCGGTGTTTGCGGGCGGAGGTCCGGGAGATGCGATGGAGGGACTGCGTCACTTCACTACCATCCTGGCGGCCGACGGCCATCTCTTCATCGCCGGCGACGACCGAGTCTATGCCTTCGCGCCATAGACGATGGACACCGCGGGACATCCAGTGAGGCGCAAGCTAACGACGGACGAGTGGATGGGCATCGCATTTGGCGGTGCGGTAGCGATCGTTGCGATGGTTTACCTCGGCGCGGGGCATGGTGAGAAACTCAACCTGGCACTGCGGACGACGGCCCGCTGGTCGTTTCTCTGGTTCTGGCCGGCATCGGTAGGCAGCGCTTTGGCGACGCTGTTTGGATCGCGGTTCAGAGGGCTTGCGCAACGCGGGCGAGATTTGGGACTCGCGTTCGCCTCGGCACATCTCGTCCACATGGGCCTCGTCGCATTGCTCTTGCACGAGATGGCGACGCCGTTCGCGAGGGCACCGCTCATTTTCTTCAGCGTTGCAGCTTTCTGGATCTACCTGCTCGCAATTTTATCCATTGGGCGTCTTTCCGCGATGCTGCACCCGACCGTCTGGTGGCTGCTGCGTACAGTAGGAGTCGAATACATCTCATACGCGTTCATTAGCGACTTCGCCAAGAATCCGTTTCAAGGCGGAGTCCCACACCTCGTTGCGTACCTGCCCTTCATAACCGTGGCGCTCGCAGGGCCAGTGCTACGGCTTGCTGCATGGGCGAAGCGGCTGAGCCAGTCGCGGAGGCTTGCTATTTACAGCAGCGGGGCAGCCGCAGCGATCAAGAACAGCTGATCCGGAATTTCATTTTTCACCAACCCGGGATCGCAGGTTCGCAACCGACACGGTCAGCGTCGGAGCGAACCATTCGGCGTGACATCGTGGCTATTTTGCACTGACGTGCACTGAGAGACGCTTCAAGTTGCTCCAGTGGGGATCTTGAAGAATTCCGGCGTTGAAACTCATCAACCGCGTGCGAGTGTTTCGGGAAGTAACGGCATTCAGGTTGATCCGCACCTCGGACAGCGTCGGCCGGCCGAACGCGCGGGTAGTATCCTGACTCCTTCCGCCGACGCACCGTCGGGACCGCATCCGATTGCGGCGCGGGAATCGAACTCGCCTTATCCGCTCACTTCGAGCCAACAGCGAATCTGGTTCTTCGAGGAGCTGGCGCCCGACGTGCCGCTATACAATGAGTCCGAGGCGGTGCGGCTGGTGGGAGAACTCCACGCCCACGCGCTCGAGCAGGCTCTCAATGCGGTCGTCGCGCGTCATGAGGTGCTGCGCACCACAATCAAAAACGCAGAGCAGGGGCCCCTCGCGATTGTCCATGAAAGCTGGCCGCTGCGAATCAAGCTGATCGATCTGAGCACGCTCTCACCCGCAGAGCGCGCGGCGGAATTGGAGCGTTTGCTCGTCGACGAGCCGCGGCGTCAATTCCGGCTCGAGGCCGAGCCGGGAATCCGGGCGACTTTGCTACGGCTGGGGCCGAGCGAGCATGTCTTCATTCTGATGATGCATCACATCGTCTCCGACTGGGCGTCGGAAGGTATTTTGTGGCGCGAATTGTCCTCCGCCTATCGCAGCATCGTTCGCGGCGAGGCGCCTGCGTGGAGCTACCTGCCGAGCCAGTTTGGGGACTACGCGGTCTGGCAGCAGCAGCGAGTTGACGGAGCGAAGTTCACGCGGGATTTGGACTTCTGGGCGGAGAATCTGCGCGGCGCTCCCGAGCTGCTCGAGCTGCCGTCGGATCGGCCGCGCCCGAGCGAGCAGACATTTCGCGGTGCGCGGTATCGCGTCCGCCTCGACGACGGGTTGACGGAAGCCTTGCGCAACTTGAGCCGGCGCGAGAAGACAACGCTGTTCACCATCTTTGCGGCTGCGCTCGACACGCTGCTCTATCGCTACACGGGAATCGAAGACATCCTGCTGGGGATTCCGGTTTCCGACCGTCGGCGGCCCGAACTGCAAACGGTGATTGGCCTTCTGCTCGATACGCAGGTTTTGCGAACCGAGCTCTCCGCCGACATTACGTTCGTGGAGTTGCTCGCGCGCATGCGGAAGGGGCTGCTGGCGCTCTACCGGCGGCGCGAAGTGCCATTCGATCTGATTGTGAACAAGCTGCGGCCGGAGCGCAGCTCGAGTTACTCGCCGCTGTTCCAAGTGCTGATCGCCTGGCGCGATCAGGATGAAAGCCTGGCCGCCGTCGGTCTGGAAGGGCTCGCGGTTGAGGCGGTGCGCTCGGAAACAAAAACATCGAGGTTCGATTTCACCCTGCTCGTGACCGATCACCCGGACGAGATCTGGCTCGAAGCGGAGTACAACGCCGACCTCTTCGACGCCGAGCGCATCGCGCGGATGCTCGGCCATTTCCAGACACTGCTCGAGGCGGCTGCCGCCGATCCAACCCGGCGCCTGGCGGAACTGCCGCTGCTGACGGAGGTCGAACGCAGACAATTGTTGGATGCGACGGAAGTCGCGTATCCGCGCGAGCTGTGCGTGCATCAACTTTTCGAGATGCAGGCGGAAAAGACGCCGGACGCAGTTGCGGCGGTGTCTGGCGAGCGCGAGGTGACCTACCGGGAATTGAACGAGCGCTCGAATCGCCTGGCGCGTCATCTGATCGGGCTTGGAGTCGGGCCGGAAGTATTGGTTGGAATTTGCGTCGAGCGCTCGATTGAAATGATCGTCGGTCTGCTTGGAATAATGAAGGCAGGCGGAGCGTACCTGCCACTGGATCCTTCGTATCCGCAGGAGCGGCTGGCGTTCATGCTGCGCGACTCGGGCGCGTCTCTGATCCTGACGCAAAGCAGCCTGCGCGAAAGCCTGCCGGGTGATTGCAATGTCGTGACCCTGGATACGGACTGGCGGAAGATTGCCGAGGAAGATAGCTCGAATCTTGAATCCAATCTGAACGCCGAGAATCTCGCGTACGTCATCTACACGTCAGGTTCGACTGGGCAGCCCAAGGGCGTCGAGATTACGCATCGTTCGGTCGTCAACCTGCTCTGTTCGATGAGCAGGAAGCCGGGACTCACCGCGAATGACACTCTTATCGCAGTGACGACGCTCTCGTTCGACATCGCGGCGCTCGAGTTGTTCCTGCCGCTATGCGTCGGAGCAAAACTGGTAATCGCGAGCCGCGAGGTTGCGTCGAACGGCTCATTGCTGCTCGAGCGGCTAATCGAATCGCGCGCGACGGTGATCCAGGCGACTCCGATAACCTTCCGCATGCTGATAGAGGCCGGCTGGA